>JAXDMI010000906.1:0-3774 GCA_034666145.1 Myxococcales bacterium
TGAACAGCACCGAGTTGTACGGACGACCGCACAAGATGCCGGTCATCTTCGCGTCGAACGCGCAGCCCGTCATGTAGATGAGGCAGCGACCCTCGGTGCGCAGCACGAGGTCGGCGCGCTCCTCCGACGGCGCGTTCTGGTACTTCTGGCGCATGTAGCCGCGTGACTTGGAGCGCGTGAGCTCCGGCACATCGCGATCGATCGCGATCTTGTAGGTCTGGAACAGGCGCTTCGACGCCATCACGCGCTGCAGCACGGTGTCTCCCGCCATCGGGTTCCGCAGCAAGCGGCGCTCCACCAGCAGATCGCGCAGGAAGTCCTGGCGTCGCGTCACCATCTCGAGACCGACGCCGGTGCGATGGTGGAACGCGATGAGCCGCACGTGCTGGAGCCCCGTGCTCGGATTCTCGAGGATGCCGGCGATGACGCGCGAGTCCGCATCGAGACAGAGCGCGAGCAAGTCCGGACCGTGCGCGACCTTCGCGAGGCCGGCGCGCACATCGACGGTCAGCGGATGGAAGTGCGCCTCGTACAGCTTCCGATAGTCCTGCTCCTTGAGGACCGCGGCCTCCTGCGACTCCTCGGTGTCCGCCGCCGCCTCCTCCTCGTCGGTCACTTCTTCGAGCTCGAGCTGCGGTCCGTCGGCCACGAGCTGCTCGCTGGAGTCGGGCGCCGCCTGCGCGGCGACAGGCACCACCTCGGAGGTCGGGTCGGGCAGCGCATCCGGCGGCTCGCTCGTCGCAGGCGGCGGATAGTTGGAGCGCGACTCCTTGCGTTCCGGTGCGACCGGCTCCTCGACGGCGCCGCGCGCACCTTGCGGCGCAAACGCGCTCGGGTCCATGCCGAGCACCGCCGCGAAATCCGCGAGTGACGTCATCTCGCCGTCGTTGGGAAGCGCAGGACCCGACCCAACCTCCGGCAGGTAACCCGACGAAGCTTCGACGGCCTCGAGCTGCACCGCGCCTCGCGCTTGCAGGTTCGTCACGATCCGCTCGATGCGCTTCTCCTCCATGCCGGTGAGCGCGACGAGATCATGCACCGACAGCCGACCGTCGCAGCGGGCGAGGACGAAGTCCTCCTCTGGTGTGAGGCGGAGGTTCTGCGCCTGCGCTCCGAGCGGCTTCGGCCGGACGGTCTTCATCGAGACGATCGTACCGCAGGGCGCCGGCGTTCGCTTCCCTTGCGCTCGTACGGCGCCAGGTAGCGCCGCAGGAGGAGCTTGGTCTCGGCCATCAGCGCCTTGGCTTCGGCCGGGCGCCGCGCCGAGACGATGAGCATGGCCGTGAGGATCTCGACCATCATGGTGGCCACGATGGGCCGCATCTTCGCCGGCAGATCGTCGAGCTTCGCCGCGAGGACCGCCTCGATCCGCTTCGCGAAGTCCCGGTTGATGGCCTCTCCCTCCCGGATCACCTCGGGGGTCACTTGTAGGCCTACCCAGACCGCGCGGAACCCGGGCTCGTGCTCGTGGAACGACGCGAACGCGTCGATGCCGGCGTCGAGGATGTCCCCCCACGGCTGCTCGAGGAGGGGGCCGCTCAGGAGCAGGTCGAAGAAGGCGCGCAGCTTGTCGTGGTAGTGCCGCGCGAGGGCGTTGAAGAGCGACAGCTTGTTCGGGAAAAATTGGTAGATCGAGCCGATCGAGGTCTCGGCGCGTTCCGCGATGTTCTCCATCGTCGCGGCCTCGAAGCCGTCCTCGGCGAAGACGTGAGAGGCGGCCTCGATGATGCGCTCGACGCGTTTCTTCGCGCGTTCTTGGGTGGGAACGCGACGGGCGCTGCCGTCCACATCGACATTCGGCGCGGCCTTCTTCATTCGCGGTTGACAAACATGAGGCAGGCCTCAGATTCTGTGATCCGAACATGAGGAATGTCTCATGTTCGGGGTAGGTTGGCCAGAAGAGGTGCGCGATGAACGAGGTCACGACGAAGACGAGCATCCGCACCCGCGCTCCTGGGCCGCGCGGGCTTCCTTGGTTCGGCAGCGTGTTCCCGGCGTGGCGCGACCCGCTCACGCTCTTCATGCAATCGCGCGATCGCTACGGCGACGTCGTGCGCTTCAAGTTCGGTCCGTTCCAGTACTACCTCGTCAACGATCCCGACGTGGTGAAGCACGTGCTCGTCGACAATCCGAAGGGCTACACGAAGAGCCGTAATTACCTGGGCCTCAAGGTGGTGCTCGGCGAAGGGTTGCTCACGAGCGAAGGCGATCACTGGCGTCGCCAGCGCAAGCTCGCGCAGCCCGCGTTCCATCGTGACAAGCTCGCGGGCTTCGCCACGTCGATGTCGATGGCGACCCGTGACATGCTCACGCGCTGGACGTCGGAAGGCGCAGAGAGCTCGTTCGACATCCATGTCGAGATGATGCGCCTCACGTTCCGCATCGTGGGTCTCACGCTGTTCTCGTCCGACGTCGACGGTGACGCGAAGGACGTCGGCCATGCCCTCGAGGTCGCGATGCACTGGGCCAACGACTACGCCGAGTCGATGATCCGGGTGCCTCCGTACATCCCCACGCCCGGCAACGTGCGCTTCAAGCGCGCAAAGAAGACGCTCGACGACGTGGTCTTCCGCCTCATCGCCGATCGCCGCGCCGAGGCTGCGAAGAGCGGCGACTTCGGCGGCGATCTCCTCGGCATGCTGATGGCCGCCACCGAGGAGCCGGATCCGAACGCCGCGTCGAGCGTCGTGCGCGCGGGCATGGATGACCAGCAGCTCCGCGACGAGATCATCACGATGATCCTCGCCGGCCACGAGACGACGGCGAACCTGCTCTCGTGGACCTTCAGCCTCCTCTCGAAGCATCCCGACGTCGAGCGCCGCGTGCGCGAAGAAGCGCGTCGCGTGCTCGGCGATCGCGATCCCGTTCTCGAGGACGTGAGGTCGCTCGAGTACACCAAGATGGTCCTCGAGGAGGCCCTCCGCCTCTATCCGCCGGCGTGGGTCTTCGAGCGACAGGCCATCGCGCCCGACACGCTCGGTGGCTACGCGATCGAGCCCGGCGCCATCATCGGCCTCTGCCCGTACGTGCTCCATCGACATCCCGATCACTGGGAAAATCCCGAGGGATTCGATCCGGAGCGCTTCCGTCCCGAGCGCGCAGAGAAGCGACCGCGCTACGCGTATCTACCGTTCGGCGGCGGACCGCGCACGTGCGTCGGCAATCACTTCGCGATGATGGAGGCGCAGATCCTGCTCGCGATGATCGTGCGCGAGCAGCGCCTCGAGCTCGAGCCGAGTCATCCCGTGGTGCTCGATCCGGTCATCACGCTGCGCCCCAAGCACGGCATCAAGGTCAGGCGTCGGCCTCAGCCTCGGACTTCGACGCCGGCTTCGACGTCTTCGCCGTCATCTTCGGCGCGAGCTGTGACGGAGTCTTCGGGATGTCCGGTTCCACGAACACCCAGCGCACCTCGGGCCGCGCCTTTCGGAAGCGCTCTTCGAACACGTTGATCGCGCGGCAGCACTCCTCGACGGTGAGCGTCGCGGTGAATGCGATCTTGATGTGAACGAGGACCTCGCCGGGGCCTTGCTGCATGGTGAGGACGTTGAGGACCTTCTCCATCTCGGGGATGGTCTTCGACACCTCGCGCGCGACGACGTCGATGTCGGGATCCGCTGCCTCGCCGAGCAGCAGTGAGCTCACCTCGGTAGCGAGGAACACCGCGACGCCGACGAGCACGAGCCCGATGGCGGCGCTGCCGACGCCGTCCCAGCGCCCGTCACCGGTCGCCGCCGCGAGGCCGAGCGCAGCGATGGCGAGCGCGAGGCCGAG
>JAXDMI010000907.1:0-5837 GCA_034666145.1 Myxococcales bacterium
TTCACGGGCAGCGTGCAGGCGAGGACGATCTGCCTGGGAACGCGGATCATCGTGCGCAGAAAGCCTGCGACGTCCCTGCTGCAGAACTGATAGACGCGCTGGTCGAAGGTCTGGGCGTCGAGCGAGCGCAGCGAGATCATCTGATCGCTCGATGCCGTCGCTGTGTTCAGCTCCGACGGCAAGCACATGGCGATGTGACCGTCGAAGGACTGCCCGGCGGCCTCCCCGAAGCCGAGCGTACATCGACAGTCGCACGTGACCGATGTCGCCACCGTCGACGAGTGCGGACACAGCGCGACGTCGTCGTCGCACGACGTCCCATGCGACCCAGGAAAGCTGCAGCTCGCGACGAGGATCGCGAGAATCGTCGCCGAAGCTCCGATGAGGTTTCCAGGCATCGCTCCTCCACCGCGCTGACGACCGCGCTCGCAGAAGGAGGTGAATCATGATCTCTTGCTCGCGGAAGGGCGCGCCGCCGATTTTTCCCGGCGCGATCGCGCCTCACGGCGTCGCGCGGCTCGAGGCGTCAGTGCCTTCGGTGTCGCGAAGCTCGCTGCGGTCGGCTCCTCCCCATGAAGGAGTGCGCGCGCTCAATGCGCCGAGAAGAACTCGGAGCTGAACGCGAGCGACGTCGCGGGCGAGCGGATCGTGCCCGAGTACTTGCAGAGGATCTCGCAGGCGCCAGGAAGCGCTCCGGAGACGGGCGGGATCGACTTGGCTCCGCCGAGATCGAGGAAACATTTGCCGAGGCCCTGCGCGATGCCGCCAGACATGGCGACGCCCTTTGCCTTGCCGGCCTCGTCGAAGCTGACGGTCATGTAGCCCGAGACAGCGCCCTTCCCTCCCGTCGCCTCGAGGCATTGCTTCACGCCCCCGCATACGAACGCCGTCATGTCGCCGCCTCGCCATGCCGGCGCGGCCGCCGCTGGCGCGACCGGTGGGAACCCGATGAGCCCTGCGGCCGACGCGGACTTCACCTTGCCGTTGATGATCGCCTTCTTCGAGACGACGCTCCCTGCGTTCTCGACGTTCACGGCCTCACGACCGCTGGACGCTTCGACGACGGTGCCGTCGAGGACGATCTTCCCGAAGCCCTTCGCGTTGACCGGCGTGCTCGTCGAGTGGATCCGTCCGCCGACGACGTTGATGGTCGCGTGGTCGCTCGCCGTGATCGAGGCCTCGAGCGTCGGACGCACGAGCGTGAGCTCGCACGTCCCGCGTGCGCTCACGGTCCCCGTCGCCTGGATGTCCGTGATGGTTCCCTTGCCGCTATCGCTGGAGAAGCTGCGATGACCGTCCCACTTCCAGGGCTTCACCACGAGGTCGTAGTAGGTGAAGCCGCCCATGACGGCGGCGATCACGGCGACGACGCCGAGCCCGAAGAGCAAGCCGGAGCGTCCTTCGCGCGCCTTGTCCGCACGCTCGAATGCTTCGGTCTCTTCGCGCTCGTGCTCTTTCTCGAGCTTCTCGATCTCCCGCTTCTTCGCGCGATATTCGGGGTGTCGGACCTCGAACGGCGTCTGACAGAACTTGCAGGTGTAGAGCACAGTCTCCGGCGCAAACGCCTCGGCTACCGCCCCGCACTCGGGACAGTGGTTGTGATCGCGTGAAGCCCGCACCGTCGAGCGAGCCTATCACGTGGATCGAGACGAGATGTTCCGCGCGGCCGCGCGCCGTCTCACGCGATGTGGTTTCGAAGCGTTCGGCGCGTCTGGCGGTGCACCCAGTTGCGTCGCGTCCGCGCGGGCATCCTTCGTACTTCTTCACGGAGCGACGAGGTCACGCCCGCGCCGAGACCGAGATCGTCCGTGACGAGACCGCGCGCTTTGCGGACCACCACCTCGAAGTCGGCCACGGTCCTCAGCGGGTCGAGCGCCTCCTCCGAGATTTGGATGTCGAGCGTGTCCTCGAGTCGATTCACGAGCAACGCGAGATCGAGCCCGTCGAGCCCCCAGTCTTCTTCCAGACGCTGCCGTCCCTCGATGGCGAGCGGGTCGACGCCCAGGTGGTCAGCCAGAACCGCGATGACTTCATAGTTGTGAGAGCTCATGACGTGACGTTTCCTCCTTCACCTGGAGAAGCACCGACGGTGCATGGCGATTCCGAGTCGAAACAATTCGATACGGTGAGCTGACCGAGCTCACCCGCAGCGCTTCAGCGCGCCGGAGCGAGCGATGCGCGTCCTGCGCATCGAGCGTGCGTCGCGATGCTGGCGCGCGACGCGCGTGGTCCGAGACGCCGGCGGCGGAGCGTCGGCTTCGGTCGCAGGCTCCGACACGTCCAGGATCTCGCGAACGACGGAGGCAACGCGCGCCGGCGAGGCGACGGCCACCTGACGCTCGAGCGCCTCGAGCATGGCTGCTGCCGTCTCGAAACGATCCTCGGGGGCGCGCTCGAGCGCGCGCAGCACCACGGCGTCGAGCGAAGCGGCGTCCGGTGAACTGACGCTCGGTGCCTCGACATGTCCGGAGAGGATCTCGATGAGCACCTCGACGCCGTTTCCCTTTCGCAGACGCGTGCCCGTGAGGAGCTCCCACAGGACCACGCCGAGGCCGAAGACGTCCGAGCGGCGATCGCAACGACCGGAGAGCTGCTCGGGCGCGAGGTACCCGAGCTTGCCTTTCACGGCGCCGTTCTCGGTGTGCATTCGGCGCCAACTCGACTTCGCGACGCCGAAGTCCGTCACGCGCACGACGCCGTCGACGCCGACGAGCACGTTCTGCGGCGACACGTCCCGATGAACGACGTCGAGCGCGAGCCCGTCGGCGCGGCGCGCCTCGTGGGCAGCGTGGAGGCCGGCGAGGATGTCGCGCGCGATGGCCGCGATGACGTCGATCGGAAGCCGGCGTCCACGCGCTGCCGCCGCGCGAACGAGCGTTCCGAGATCGACGCCGTCGATCCACTCCATGACGAGCGCGGGCTCGTTGCCGTTCACGAGACCGATGACGCGAACGACGTTCGGGTGCGCGATGCACGCACCGAGCTCGGCCTCGTCCTCGAGGGTGGCGAGCATCGTCGGGTCATCGGCGAGGAACGCGTGCGGCTTCTTGAGCGCCACGTTCCGGCTCGTCCCGCCTTCGTCGAGGCGAGCGAGATGGACAGTCGCCATGCCGCCGATGCCCAGTGTCCGACCGACTTCGAGGCTGTACGTGCGGTTGTTCATGGTGACGTTGCTCCTTGGAGCATCCGCCGTGCCGACGCGGTCTCGATGACGAAAGAGCCTAAAACAAGCTGCTTCGGCTTCCTGCGCACATCCGCCGTGGTGCGAAGGCTCCTTTCGCCCTTGGATGATGCCGCCGGTCACTCGACGGTGGTCGGCCGTGCCCCACCTCGGGCGGCTCTGTCATTTCCCGGAGCCGACGAGGCCGACGCGATAGAGGTGGCCGTTGTCGCTCGAGATGTAGAGCGCGCCGTCGACCGGGGAAATGGCGATGCCGACGGGACGCACAGACGACTCGCCGGCGCCGTTGACGTTCCAGCTCCAGCTGCCATCGATCGGGCCCGCCGCCGTCCCGCGGCCGAACACCGTCTCGTAGGGGAACTCGATCTCGCCTGCCGCATTGACCTTCGGCATCGGGGGGACACCGGTCGCGTCGAACGGCAACCAGACCACCTTGAAGCCCGTCGGGACAGTTCGGTAAGACGACCCGTGGAGCGTGACGAAGGCACCGCCGCGCCAGCGTTCCGGCAACACACCCTGCGGCTGGAGCTCGAAGAACAGAATCTCGAGCGGCGCGGAGTGCGCCTGGACGAAGGTCGCTGGTTTCATCGCGTTCGCCGCGCACCATGCATCGTCATGGAGCGCGACCTGATCGAATGCCAGCTGCGTACCCGGAGGGACGAGCCCGCCAGTCGTCATCACCTTCTGAGCGGTGAAGCAGAACGGGAAGCCGTACTTGCGACCGAGTCCGAGCTCGACCACCTGCTCCCCGGGGTTGTCCTGCTGAACGTCGGTGCCCGCGTAGGATGCGCCATCGATCCCGTTGACGACGCCCCACAGATGCCCGGCAGCGTTCTGGCTGAAGCCGACCATGTTCCTGATGCCGACCGTCACCACCTCGCCCGCCAACCAGGTCAATGGCGTGCCCGGCGCGAACGTCGCGAGATCGAAACGACGCAGCAGTGCTCGATTGGTGTCGTACGCCGGACCGGACGCCTCCGCGTTCGCGGCGGAGCCCGACATCACATAGAGGAAACCATCGAAGACGTGCACGGTGTGCTTGGGATGGCCCCCGGGCGGTTGACCGATCACGACGTCCTCGCCGATGCCGCCGCTGAGCGCGCCCGGCAGATAAGGCCAGCGTTTCACCCCTGCGGGAGATCCGGCGTACAGAAAAGTGCCTGCAATATGCACATTGTTTCCGGAGTCTGTCGTACCAGCGTCATCGAGCGTCGTCGCCCAGTCGTGGATCTCGCTCGGGTCGAAGACCCCGTCACCGTTCGCGTCACGGAACAATTGAATCACTCCGGAGCTCAGCGCGACGAACAGATCCCCGTTCGGTGCAAACGTGAGCTGTCGCGCGGCACCGATATCGCTCGCGACGACGCGCGGGCACATTCCGGCGGGCACGAAGAGCTGGTCGGGCGGAAGTGCCAGACCACGGCAGGGATCGCCCTTCGCGATGGAAAGTGGAACAGCAGCGTCGGGCTTGGTGGCGACGCCAGGGCCACTGTCGGCGCCTACCGCCGGCGGCAAAGTGCCCGTGGCCGACGGCGCGGCTTCGGTACCCCCATCCGGAGCGGCGGGGACCGTCCCCCGGTCCTTACTGCACGAGGAGACCGCGCCGGCGCCCACCGCGCCGATGATGAAGGCGATGAAGACCAAGCGCCGTTGCCGCGAGAGGGCCACCTACGAAGCTTACGCGTCCTCTCGCGAGACGCTACGAGCAGCGCGGACCAGCTCTCGTGCTCTCACGCGAGCTGCGTCTCCATGGTCGGAAATCGAAGCGTCATATCGTGGGACGCCGGGCAGATGGGGTCCTGGCAATGGGGAGGCTGAGAAATTCGACGCGCAGCGCCCGCGGGCTCCACTACCCTCGAAGGCGGAATGGGGATCGCGTTCCGTGGCGGGTACCTCGAGACCGGCAGCGTATGGAACGCGCCGATCCGGTTTCATTGGAGCATCCCGATCGGCGCGTTCGTGCTCGGTCGGTTTCGCTTCGTGCCTTGGTACTGGGCGGCGTTCCTGATGCTCGTGATCGTCCACGAGCTCGGGCACGCGATCATGGTGCGTCTCGCGCGAGCGCGCGTGATCGCGGTGGAGGCGCACGGCGGCGGTGGCTTCTGTCACTGGGAAGGACACGTCTCCGAGCTATGGCGCGCGCTCATCTCCTGGGGCGGCGTCCTCGCGCAGCTCGCAGCGTTCGTCGTCGCGGTCGTGGTCATCCACGTTCTCGGTCCGCCGCAGTCGCAGTTGGCCGCGGGTCTCGAGACGGCGTTCACCGACGGGAACATGTGGATGGCGGCGATGAACCTCATCCCGATCCCGGGCCTCGATGGGGCGGAGGCGTGGAAGATCATCCCGGTACTTCGTCGAATGTGGCGACGCTGGCGTGAAGCATCTGCCGCACGCGCGCGGCTCGAGCAGCGCATGAAGGCGACGCTCGCCGCGCACGACGAGATCGACGCTCTCGACGCGGCGGATGCGGGACCGAACCGCGCAGCGGACGAGGTGTTGGAGCGCGTCTTCGGCAAGAAGACCGGCTCGGACACGAACCGAAAAAGGTAGCTAGAAGGCCGGCGTTCCCTGCGGGAGCTCCGGCGTACAGAGGTTTGCCTACGGGTCTGTGGAAATCGGCGGCGGAGGGCCACGAAGGCAGCTGCGTCGTCGGCACGTG
>JAXDMI010000908.1:0-3997 GCA_034666145.1 Myxococcales bacterium
TCCACAACAAGAGCAATCGCGTGCTGCGCGGCACCGTCACCGACGATCCGCTCGAGGAAGCGACCGCGGTCGGCCTGCCCGGAGACTTCGAGATCCCGCCGCACGCGAGCGCGGTGCTCCGTTACGAGATCACGCCGACACGTCGCGGCAAGCGCAAGCTCGGCGCCGTCACCGTGCGTTATGCGCTGCCGCTCGGCGTGCTCGTCCGCCAAGAGCGCGTCGAGCTACCGCAGGACGTCGACGTCTATCCCGATGTCCACGCCGCACGCGCGCTCGAGATGCTGCGCCGTCAAGGTCGCGAGGACGCACGCGTCGGCAGCCTTCGCGTGCGCGGCGGTGACACCGAGTTCGAGAGGCTCCGCCCCTATCAAGTGGGCGACGAGATCCGCCACGTGGACTGGCGCGCCTCGGCCCGGCGCGACGATCTCGTGGTGCGCCAGTATCAGGCCGAATCGAACCAGAACGTGGTCTTCGCGATCGATACCGGTCGCGGCATGCGCGGCGAGAGCCGTGGCATCACCAGCATCGATCACGCGCTCGGCGCTGCGCTCCTCACCGCGGACGTCGCGCTGCGCGGCGGCGATCGCGCGGGCCTCTTCACCTTCGACGACAAGCCGCGGAGCTTCTTGCGGCCCACCGGAGGTCGCTCCGGCGGGCGCAAGCTCACGCGCGCCGCGCACGCCCTCGACGCCGGTCTCGCTGCTACCGACTATCGCACCGCGATGGTGTTCTTGAAGACGCAGATGAAGGCGCGCTCGCTCTTCGTCGTGTTCACGAACCTGCTCGAGCCGCGGAGCGCGCGCGATCTGGCCGCCGCCGTGAAGAGCCTCATGCCGCGGCACCTCCCGTTGTGCGTGCTCATGCGCGACGAAGAAGTGGAGGCGCTCGCCACCGCCCCGATCAAGACCGAGCACGATGCGCTGGTGCGCGCCGCCGCGGGCGAAACGCTGGCGTGGCGCGACGGCATCGTCCGCACGTTGAAGAACGCAGGCGCTCTCGTCCTCGACGCCCGCCCCGACGAGGTCACGCCGCTCCTGGTGAAGCGCTACCTCGAAGTCAAAGCCCGCCGCCTCTTGTGAGGCGGCGAGTTCGTCTTACTTGCTCGGCGTGATGTTCCGCTTGGCGAGGAGGTCGGCGAGGGTGCCGAACTTCGCTTCGCGTTTCACCTGCGCGCGATACGTCTGGTAGGCGTTGCGCTCGGTCTCTTCGTTGAGCGCCTTGATCGAGAGCTTCACCTCGCCGCGGCGAGGATCCATCTCGATGATCTTCACCTCGAGCTCCTTGCCGACGGGGAACAGCTTGCGCAGCTCGGTGCCGCGCGGAGTTCCCGTCGCCATGGCGCTGATGAAGCCACGTGCGTTGCGACCCGTGGCGCCCTTGACGCGCACCACGAGACCGCCCGCCTCGACGGCGACGACCACGACCTTGACCATCTTGCCGAGGACGATCTTCTGCGGCTCCTCGTTCGCTGCCTCACCCGACGGTGCGGGATGGAGAGCGATGCGATGCTGCCGCGAATCGACCTGCGATACGACGACGTCGATCTCGTCGCCGATCTTCACCACCTCTTCGGGGTGCTCGATGCGCTTGATCGAGAGATCGGCGGAGTGGATGAGGCCGTCGATGCCGTTCTCGAGCTCGACGAACGCACCGAACGGCTGGAGACGGACGACCTTGCCCTTGTGACGCGTGCCCTGAGCGTACTTCTGCGCGACCTCGCTCCACGGATCGTCGACCGCCGACTTGCGGGAGAGCCAGAGCTTTCCCTTCTCGTCGACGCGAAGGATCTTCACCTTCACGGTCTCGTTGACCTTGAAGACGTCCTTGGGTCCGTCGGCGCGGTTGTGGCTCATCTCGCTGAGCGGGACGAGGCCTTCGACGCCGCCGATGTCGATGAACGCGCCGAACGGAACGACCGTGCGGACGACGCCCATGACGACCTCGCCGAACTTGATGTTCTTGAGCGCCTCTTCGCGCTTCTCCTTGTACTCGGACTCGAGGAGCGCACGACGTGAGAGCACGACGTCGCGACCGCGCTTCGCATACTGCGTGACCGCGAACGCGAGACGCTTGCCGACGAGGTGCGAAAGATCCGAGCCCGGTCGTAGATCGACGTGCGACGCCGGAGCGAACGCGCGCAGACCGTCGACGTCGACCTCGACGCCGCCCTTGATGGTGCCGGTGACGAGACCGAAGACGAGCGCGCCGGAGCGCGAAGCCTCGGCGACCATCGGCTTCGCCTTCGAGACGCGCTTCGGGTGGTGCGTGAGGACGACGAGACCACCGCGGCCTCCGTCGTTGTGGACGAGACCGACGAACGGCGCGCCGGGCTCGAGGATGACGCGCGGGAGCTGCGGAGCCTTCGGCTCGTCCGCTCCTTCGAGACCGGATGCGCTCTCGGCGGCTGCGGGCACAGCGGCCTCCGCCGTTGCTCCGTCGCTCGTCGAGGTCTCGGTCGCGGCCGCAGGCTCGGCGGCAGGCTGGCCGGGCGAGACTTCGGTCGCGGGCGGAGACGCGTCGTGCTCGTCCTTCGTCGCGGGAGCTCCCTCGACGGCGACGGCTTCGCCTTCGGTGCCTTCCGGCGTGCCGGCGGCTGCAGCCTCGGCGCGTTCGGCGGCGGCGTGCGCGGCCTCTTCGGGATCGGCTTGCGCCGCCTTGCGATCGGCCTTGTGCGCGCGGTTGTACTCCTCCGCTTCCTCTTCCGTGATGAGGAGCTCGCGGAGATCGAAGATCGCCTTGGCCTTGCCGGAGAGATCCGCGAAGAGCGCGTCCTCGGTGACCTCGAGGACCTTGCCGAAGACGACGTCGCCGACGTTGAACGCCGGGCGCTCGCGCTCGGGACGCTCCTTCTTCGCGTGCTGCTTCTCCGGATGCTGACGCGGCGGACGCGGCGGACCCATCGGATGGAGATCGCCCTCGACCCAACCCTCCGGCCGCGCGTGCTCGCCAGCTCCGCCAGCTCCGCCTTCGGCGCCCGCAGCAGCGCCGGCCTCGCCGGGCTTCTTCTTGCGACGGCGACGACGCTTCCGCTTGCCGGGCGCGCCTTCGGCTCCGGGCGTTCCTTCCGCACCGGCCGCGCCGCCTTCGGCAGCTTCGCCAGTCTCGTCACCTTCCTCGCCGTCGTCGCCTTCCGCGGCGGCGGACGGGTCCGCGTTCGCAGCGGCGGCGGGCTCGGCTGTCGCCGATGGAGCGCTGCCGCGATCCTCTCCTGCGGGTGCGGGACTCGCGGACGCGGTCTGGTTTTCGGTGGAAGCGGGTGAAGGAGAAGCGGGGTTCGCAGTCGCGTCGCTCGCGCCTTCGCTGGCGCTCGTGACGGCGGACGAATCCGACGGCTTCGTGGAGGTGGGGTCGTTTTGGCTCATGGCGGCTCGAAAGGGCCGGCAAGATAGCGCATGGCTCACGGGGCGCGCCACCCCGAACCGGCTTATTCCGGCGTCGGCTACTCTGGCTACTCCGGCGGCTACTCGGCGGGAGGCGCGACCGGAGCCGGCCGCACGCCCGGCGCTCGCGCCGGCGCCATCCCCTTCGGGGCGATCGCATCGAAGGCGAGCCCGTGGGCGGCCAGGCGATTTTGGTAATAGAAGAGGAGGCGCGTATCGCGAAGGACGAGCTCACTCCCCCGCGGCGCGAGCACCTCCTGCGTGTGATAGCCCGCAAAAGCCCGCAGCGCTTCGTCGACGATGGCGTCGCCGCGCTTGCCGCGGAGGTTGGGCGCGACGGCGATCTCGCCCTGATCCTCGAGGACCGAGACGCGCGCCAGCATCACGTCCACGTCCTCGGCGAGCTCCGCCCGTGACACGGCGACGTCATCGCGATGGCGAAGGACCGCGAAGAGGTCGGCCTTCCCGACAGCGCGCCGCAGTCGCTCGAATGCGCAGGCCGCCACGATGTGCGTGCCCATGACCACCGTGTCGCGCTTGAAGGAGTCGACGATGCGCTCGCCGAGCTCGCGGGTGTACTCGGCGTCACGGACGGCATCCATCGCCGGCTTTCCGTC
>JAXDMI010000909.1:0-6001 GCA_034666145.1 Myxococcales bacterium
CTTGTTGCGCTGCGGGACGTACGGGTTCTCGAGCGCGACCTCGACGCTCGCGAACGCACCGAGGGTCGCGATGCGCTCCTCCGTCTTGCGCACCTCACTCGCGCGATAGGGTTGCCCGACGGTGAGCGCGACGCGGCGCAGGATGGTGTGCGTGTTGGTGAACTGGTTGCCACGCACCACGAGCTGCCGCACGAAGACCTGCTCGCCCTCGGTGACGAGGAAGCGAACACGCGCGCGCGTGCGATCGGGCGACTGCTCGAGCGCGTACTTGACGTCGACGAACGCGTAGCCCTCCTCCTTGTACGCATCGGAGACGCGACGGCGTGCGTCCTCGAGCTTCGCCGTGCTCACCCAGCTCCCGAGCTTCACGTCCGCAGCGGCCAGCACCTTGTCCGGCGAGAGCGCCGAGACCCCGGTAAAAGCGACGTCCCAGAGCTGCGTGCGCGGTCCGAGCTTCACCGGGATGCGCAGCCACACGCGCGGCTCGCACTGCACGCCGTGCGTGGGATCGGGAACGCACGTCGAGCCTTGCTCGAGGGGCGCGACCGGAAGCGGAACGCCGGTCGCGTCGTACGTGCAGACGTCCGGCGGATTCTCGGGGATGCGCTGCGGGCGACACTCGCCCGGCGGCGAGCGCGGATCGCAGCGACGGCGGATGATCTGCACCGGACCGACCGTCGCGGCGAGGAAGCCCTCCGAGCGATAGAGCTCCTGCACGTGCTGGACGGCGCGCTCGTACGTCTCGGGCGCGTAGACCGCCTCGGGCTCGAGCTCGAGCGGCGCAGGTCGTGCTCCCGTCGTGCCGAGCTGCCGCGCGATGGTCTCGTCGAGGCCCTTGGGATGCGGCGCCACGAAGATCTCGCCGCCGGGCAGCTCCTCTTGCAGATAGCTGTCGATCTCGCTGCCGATGTCCTTCGCCGACGTCGGGCCGCCTTCGGAGAGCTTCTTCACGTCCGCTTCGCGAAGGCACGGGTACGAGCGCGCGGCCACCAAGACCCGCTGCTGCTCCGAGACGTGGAACACGAGGTAATTGATGGGATCGCTCGCCGTGCCGCGCGTCTCGAGACGCACCTCCGCGTCGAGGAAGCCGTGCTTCACGTAGTACTCGCGGATCTTCTGCACGAGATGGTTCGGCGTGCGATCGGTCTCGCTCTCGATGTCGAGAATGTCGTCGAGCGTCTCGGCGTCGAAGTGATCGTTGCCCTCGTAGCGCGTCTCGTAGTGCGTCCCGAAGTCGACGCGCACGCGGAGCACGACGAGGCCCTTGTGGAGGACGATGTCGTGCGAGACCTCGGCGCGGTGCCATCCGCGGCCGCGGATCCGGGTCTGCAGCGCGGCGTCGGCGCTCTCCAGCGCGAACTCGTCGGCGCGTGCGCCGGTCTTCACCGTGTACGCCCTCTCGGCGTCCTCGATGGCGGCCTGCGTTCCGCCGAACGGATAGAGGACGCGCCGCTCGATGCGTCGCGGCGCGCCTGCCACGATGTCGATGATGACGACGTCACGGAGCGGGTCGTCCGTGGCGCGCGTGGTGATGGTGACGGTGGGCGCGGGGAATCCGCGGCGCTGCAGCGTGGCCTCGATGCGCGTGCGATGGCGCGCGATTTCGCTCGCGACGATCTCGCCTTCGTTCGTGAGCTCGGCCTCGCGGAGCAGCTCGTCGCCGTCGACCGGCGCGCCGTGGAGATCGAGCTTGATCGTGTCGACGACCTTGCGGGGCATGACGTGGAGGATGGCGCGCACGCCCGTGCCCTCCTTGACGATCTCGACGTGCGCTTCGGCGAAGTGGCCGCTCGTCAGCGCCTCGGCGACGGCACGACGGATCAACGACGGCGTCACGCGATCGCCGGGGCGCATCTGCGCGATGGTCGGCGGACGCACGTCGGGCCAGCGGTCGTCGTCGATCACCACGTCGACCGTGGAGATCACGAGGCCCGCGAACGGTGTGAGGTCGGGCGGCGCCGCGAGATCGGGTGCGGGCGTCACGTTCGTGGCGGGCGGCGCCGGGGGGAAGACCGTGACCTCCTCGTCGAGCACCGGGCGCAGGCGCGGGGCCGCGGGCACCGGTGCCGTCTGTGCCGTCTGTGCGTGCGCGGCCGGCAGCGCGCCCAGCACGAGGGCAAGGGCGAGCAGGAGCTGCGCGAGCCTCACCCGAGTCATTCCGCGGGCATCATAGTGGCTCGCTCCGCTCTGCCGTCAGTCGAATCGTCAGTCGAATTCGAGGCGCCAGCGGAAGTCGAGGCCGAAGTTACCGACGTTGGTCGACGACACCGTGTTGATGCGGTCGTACGACGGCTCGACTGTGAGCGTGCGCCCCAGTCGCCACTCGATGGCGGACCGGAGCTGCGGATCCTCGGCGAGACCGCTCGTGAGCCGCGCGCGCACGTTGTCCCCGAGGCGTCGGCCCACGGTGATGGTCGGCTCGACACGGCCGGAGCGCGGTGAATAGGCGGTGCCGGGGCGGAAGTCGTCGATCACGGGAATGGCTTGTTTTACGGCGCGATCGACGCCGCTGACCGTGCCGATCGCTTCGAATGCCGCGCCGGCGTAGACCGACCCGGCCCGCACCTGATCGACCTCGGCGCGCGTGAGGCCGATGGTGAGGAGGAAGAAGATGTCCTCGCGCGAGAGGGCGGGATCGCTGGTCATGTCGACCTTGAGGTCGTCCGCGTCGCCATACGCGTGGAGCGTGATCCGCCAGAGGCTGCCGCCCTGGCCGCCGCTCGTGACGCCGCCGGTGGTGGCGCCGGCGCCGCCCGTGGTGTTGGCGCCGCTGCCGGCGGTGGCCAGCGTGTTGTTGTAGCGGCGGTATTCGGTGAGCGCGGTGATGTCGACGTGCGGCGCGATGCGCGTCGGGTCGTCGAAGCGAATGCTTCCCTTCTGCACCTCGAAGTCGTTGGCGAACACGCGCACGTGGCCGCCGACGATGGTGGTGAGCTCGCCGCGGAGACCGATGCGCTGGTTCGTGCCCGTGACACGCAGGCCGCGCGGGTCGACGGCGAGCTGCGCGTCGACGAGGTTGTTGCGGATGCGGAGCGGCACACGCGATCGCACGTCGAAGCCGAGCGTGACGGCGTCGAGCGTGGGATCGTAGCTCTCGACGGTGGTGCGTTTTGCGCCGCGAAATCCGGTCAAATCGATGGTGATGGGACGCGTGTACTCGAACGACGTGATGGTGACCTCACCGCCCACGAAGGGCAGACGGCCCGCCGCCGACGTCGCCGTGGGATTCACCGTGAGCTGCAGGTCGGCGTCGACGGTGGCCTTCACGCCTTCTTGCGGAGAGACGTAGAGCTGGCGCCCCGTGATCGACGCCTCCGCGATGCCGAGCTGTCCGCCCTTCAGCGGCATGCGACCGGTGAGGCTGACGTCGCCGCCGAGGAAGTGGCCCGACGCCCGCGTGACGCGTGCCTCGTTCTCGTCGGCGACGAGATCGATCTCGACGTCGGTGATGCCGCCGGGCAGTCCCTTGAAGGCGAACTCGCCGGTGCGTACCTTGAGCTGGCCGTCGAACTGCGGCTCGGTCGCCTTGCCACGCAGCTTCACCGAGCCGCTCAGCGTGCCGACGGCGCGCGTCATCTTCGGGACGATGCCCACGAGGATCCCGAGGTCGATCGGCGAGAGCTCCGCGTCGAGCGCGAGCTCGGCGCCGCGTGTGACCCTGTTGATCGCGCCCTTCACGGCGAAGGCTCCCTTGAACCCGTTCGGCGCCGCGAGATCGAAGGTCATGGGCGCCAGCTGAACGGTGTCGTCGGCGAGCGCGATCACGATCGGGGGACCGACGGCGACGTTTGGCGCGCTCGACGGCGACGTCCGCAGCGAGAGCGTCTGGCCGCCTCGTGAAATACGCATCGCGCGCGGCGTGAAACGCCCCTTCGCGTGCGCGATGTCGTCGGTGGCCACGCGATCGATGACGATGTCGCCGGAGATCTCGCCGCCGAGTGCCGGCGCAGCGGGTCCACCGTTGGGATCGGCGTCGCCGCCGCCCTCCGCGACGAGCAGCTTGCCGATGGGACCGAGGTCGAAGCGCGCGAGCTCGATGTGCCCGGTCGCGACGGGCGACTTCTGGCGCGTGACCACGAGCTTTTCGATCTTCACTTGCCCGCCGAAGAGCGCACCGTCGAGGGTGACGTTGCCTTGCACCGACGTGTCGTGGAGCCAGGCCTCCTTGTCGAACGGCGCGGCGATCGGCGCGCCGCAAGCAGTCTTGCCGATGACCTTCGACTTCGACGCGAGCTGATTCATCGCGATGTGCACGTCGGAGCCGCCGAACGCAGCGCCGGCGATGCGCATCGGCGTGACGTCGAGATCCGCCTCGACGGTGTACGCCGCGAGCGAGCCGCTCAGCCGCGCGACGCCCGACGCGGAGCCTTCGAGCTTCGGTGCAATCGCGCCAAGCATGTCAGCGCGACCGAGCGGGAAGCCCTGGAGCACCATGCTGCCGTGAAGCTCGCCGCCGCGATGGACGACGATCGAGCCGAGCACCGTGCCGAGCGGCGCGCGCCCCTCCTTCTTCACCTTCGTGAGCGAGAGCGAGCGGACGTCGATCTCGGCGCCCTCGAGGCCGGCCTGCTGATCGAGCCAGCGGTAGCCGAGGTCGGCGTGCGCCTCGTCGAACTTCTCGCCGAGCAGGTTCAGCTTGTGCGCGTTCACCGCGGCCTGCACGTCGAGGTAGCCGCCCGTGCACGCGTCCTCGGGTCCGCCGAGCGCGAGATGGATGCGCGCGTTGGTCTCGAGCGTTCCTTCGATCTCGGTGAAGCGCGGATCCTCGTCGAGCTTGAACACGTTGAAGAAGTCACGGACGTCGAAGCTCTTCGACGTGACCTGACCGTCGAGCTGCATGCTGGCAGCGCCACCGAACGCGAGCTGTCCCGTGGGGAGCTCGTACGTGCTCTTGCCCTTCTGCGCCCGCACGTCGCGCAGGTCGACGGTGAGCTTGTGGAGCTCGACGTGACCTTGGGTGACGTTCCCGAACGGCAGCTCGCCGATCGAGAAGCCGACGATGCTCATGATGTCGCCCTCGAGATGAGGGTCGTTGAACTTCCCGGCGACGCTCAGCTTCTCGACCTCGGCGACGCCGCCCATCTGCACGTGACCGAGCGGCGAGAGATCCTGGATGTCGACCTTCGCGTGCGGGATGTCGACGCGCAGGATCTCGTGGAAGCCGATCGAGACGAAGCCCTCGTCGATCTGGCTGTGCGTGGTGTTGACGCGGATGTGCGCGAACTCGAGGGCGTTTGGCCGAACCTGCACTTTGCCCACGAAATTGCCCTCTTTGACCCCGGTGGCGCGGAGCTTCGCGGGGTCGTCGACGGCGGCGTCGTAGACCGCGAAGTTCGTGGTCCTGCCCATCAGATCGCCGTCGAGCTTCAGCGGATCGATGGTGCCGCGGAAGGCCGTCGCCTTCACCTCCCTCAGGTCCCACGTCACGTGCGGATGCTGCGTGACGCCGAGGTCCTGCATGAGCGCGGTGAAGCTCGCGCCCGTGACGTCGACCGTCGCGACCTTGAGCGGGATGCCCTTCGCGAGCGGCTGCACCTCCACGTCGCGCAGCTCGGCGATGCCGTCGGCGATCTCGAGACGCGTGAGCGGGCTCGTGACCACGCTGCGTTGCACGCGAAAGTCGCTCTGGAACGTGCGCGCGAAGCGATAGCGATCGACGCGGATGCCCTCGGCCTCGAGCCGTCCCGCGACGTCGGGGATGGGCGTCTCGGGCGTGTAGCGCAGCTCGGCGTCGAGCATGACCCAGCCGTCGACGTCGGGCGTTCCGGGCACGCGATTGAGGAGCCCCATCGGCGCGCGCACGCGCACGTGACCGTCGACGTTCGGCAGAGCGCCCGCGTCCTTCGGGAGCGCGACCGAGAGGTGACCGAGCGTGAGCTCGACGAAGCGCTTGTCGTCCTTCGAGACATCGCAGCCGAGCGCGGTCTCCTCGGCGGGATCGAGGTCGGCAGCGCCAAATGTATAGAATCGCCGTACCAAGATGTGCTTCGAATCGAGGCGC
>JAXDMI010000910.1:0-7844 GCA_034666145.1 Myxococcales bacterium
CTCGTCGGATTGATCATCTGACGGAGCTCTTCGACCGAGGCGACGTTCGGGAGATCGCGCTTGTTGTACTGGACGACGTAGGGGAGCTTGTCGAGCGAGTAGCCCTGCTCCGCGAGGTTCGTGCGAAGGTTCTCGACCGACTCGAGGTTCGCTTCCGTGCGCTCGATCTGCGAGTCCGCGCAGAACACGACGCCGTCGACGCCCTTCAGAATCAGCTTGCGGGAAGCGTCGTAGAAGACCTGTCCGGGGACCGTGTAGAGGTGGAAGCGCGTCTTGAATCCGCGGATCTCACCGAGCGAGAGCGGCAGGAAGTCGAAGAACAGCGTGCGCTCCGTCTCCGTCGCGAGGCTGATCATCTTGCCCTTCGCCTCGGGATTCGTGCGCTCGTAGATGTACTGCAGGTTCGTCGTTTTCCCGCAGAGACCCGGGCCGTAATAGACCAACTTGCAGTTGATCTCGCGCGCCATGTAGTTGATGAAACTCATCGGCTAATTCCCGCGCGCATCAATCGTTGAACAGGTTGTCGATGTCCTCGTCCGTGATCTCGGCGAACGGCGAGTCGGCGCCGGGCTCCTGCACCTTCTTGAGGAGGGCCTCGAAGATGTGATTGAGCTCCTCGCTCGCCTTCTTCACGCGAAGGCGAACGAGACCGAGACTCGACCGAGAGTCGAAGATCACGACGAGGATGACGCGGTTGCCGACGAGCTGGATGTGGATGTTGGCTTTTTCGCCCTCGTGGAACTGAGTTGCGAACTCGTTCTCCTTGAGGAGCTTCGCCATTCCACCCGTCGCGGCGATGTTGCCCGCGGTCAGCGAAGCCAAGCTGGTCGTGTCGACGTTGTCGATATCGCCGGCGGCCGCGATGAGCTGCCCATTCTTGTCGACGATGAAGACGACCTTGGCGTTCGCGTCCCGAACCAGGCGGTCGACGACCGTCTGAATCTGGTTGAACTCCTCCTCGTACATCACCATCTGGGGATTGACCATCAGACCCTCATGTCCCTTCGATCGAATCCGGCGTGCAAGGCGGCGTGCAATTGCGTGGTTACGCGAGCGGCAGGCAACGAAGATGCCTTGGCTCTAGCTACGGGAACAGCTTCGGTTCTATCCGACTCTAGGCTCCGACAGCAAGTGCATGCATGGCCGGTTCGCCACTTGCTTAAGCGCAAGGGCCTCGGCGCCTCCCGGAAGGGCGTCAAAAGCAGAAGCCGCTCACCGCGTCGTACAGCACGCGAAGCCCCCATTTGAGGCCGTCGATCGGCACCCGCTCGTCGTGCCCGTGATACATTTTCGTGAAGTTGACCTCGTGGGTAGGGTCGAACTTGACGGGCGCGAAGCCGTAACAAATCGTTCCCAGCCGGGCGTACGCCTTGGCGTCGGTGAAGCCAGGGATGAGGTAAGGCAGCGGATGGCCGGTCGGGTCGTGCCGCCGGACCGTCGCGGCGAGGTGATCGAAGAGCGGCGTCTTCGGGCTGGCCTCGACGGAGGGGAGTGAGCGTAGGACCTCGAGCTGCGGGTCGCCCCCGAGGGCCTCGCGGAGCTCGGTGAGGAACGCGCTCTCGGATTGCCCGGGCAGCGTGCGACCGTCGAGATCGACCGAGGCATGACCGGGAATGACGTTCACCTTCGTCCCCGCGCGCACGACGGTGGGCGACGCGGTGTTCGAGAGCATCGCCCCGAACGAGCGTCGTTGTGACGTGTCGCGCACGAGGTGATCGAGGATGAGCGACGCGAGCTGCGGCGTCGTCAGTCGCTTCAGGACGTGGCGCTGCGGGCTCGGCAGCTCCTTCGCGAGGCCGTGCAGGAACGTCGTCACCACCTCGGTGGGATGCATCGGGAGACGACCACGCCCGAGGCGCGCGATGCCCTTCGCGAGCCGCACCACCGCGCTGTCCGGATCCGGCATCGAGCCGTGGCCCGGCGTGCCTTCGTAGGTGGCGCGGACCCAGCACACGCCCTTTTCCGCGACCTGGATCGGGTAGAACGTGCGGCCGAACAGGTGGAGCGAGAACGCGCCGATCTCGCCGAGCATGTATTCTGCACGCACTTCGTCGGCGTGCTCGTCGCACAGGAAGAGGCTGCCGAGCTCGCAGCCCGCCTCCTCGTCGGCGACCGCCGCGAAGATGACGTCGCGCTCGAGCCTCTTTCCGTCCTTCACTTCGCGCGCGAGCATCGTCATGACGCACGCGCTCATCGCGGCCATGTGCTTCATGTCGATCGCGCCGCGGCCCCAGAGATAGCCGTCGTGGATCTCGCCGCCGAAGGGGTCGTGCTTCCAGCTCTTCGCGTCGGCCTCGACGACGTCGAGGTGCGCGTTCAGCAGGAGCGGCGGCTTCGTGCCGTCGCCCTTCACGCGCGCGACGACGTTGGTGCGGCCCTTCTGTTTCTCGAAGAATTTCGGCTCGACGCCGCCGTCTCGGAGGTAGTCGGCGATGCGCTCGGCGGCAGGACGCTCGTTGCCGTCGCCCTCGTCACGCGTTCCGCGATTGACGGTGGGGATGCGGAGCAGGTCGCGCAGCAGCGCGACGCAGAAATCGCCTTCGTCGGCCCAGTCGATCGTGTCCTGCACCGCCCGCAGCATAGCGTGCGGTGCCGAGCGTGACAGCCGATCAGCCGCCGTCGTCCGCCGCGTCGGTCGCGGTGCCGGCTTCCGCGTCGTGGCCGGCCTCACCGGCTTCGCCGGCTTCGCCGGCCTCGCCGCCCTCGGTGCCGGCGTCCTTGAACGCCGTGTTCACCGTCGTGTCGTCCTCGCATGCGAGGAGGGGCGCGAGCGCCACTGCCGCCGCAGCTCCGAGCAAGATTGCCGTCATGATGCGTCGCATGGTGGGCCTTTCAGAGGGCAACGGCGAAGCGCGCGAGGACCTCGTGGAGGTCGTGCGCATTGTCGTGGGCGCGATCGTCGATGCCGGCGCCGATGGTGTTGCCGGGCGCCTGCGCGCGGTTCGTCGAGGTCTGCACGTTGCCGCCGGGCTGGCTCGACTTGACCGGCCCCGAGTCGGGGAACTGGTTGTAGACGTAGTTCAGCGTCAGTCGGATGTGCTTCGTCGCCCAGTAGTTGATGCCGAACGAGATCACGTTGGCCTTGATGTCGCCGTCGATGTTCTTCGCATCGGGAGTGCCACCGCGGCTCGCGGAGTCGTACTTCAGCGAGACCTGCTCGAACTTCGCGAGGAGCTGCACCGCCGTGTCGGGATCGACGGGATCCGCCTTCGACCAGTTGAGGCTCGGCGGGTTCTCGTAGCCGGGCAGACCGTTGATGTCGCGCTTGCCGTAGACCCACCACCCGAGCTGCGCGTAGTAGGAGATGCCCGAGATGTCGCCGAAGCGCTCGGTGTTGGTGGCCTCGAAGCCCTCGACGGCCTCGCGCGTGTCGTTCTTGATGTAGAGAAACTCGCTGGTGAGGTCGAACCGGTCGAACGGGATGCGGAGCTCGCCGGCCACGCCGAGCTGATCGCCGGACGGGATGATGTGGTTGATCCCGTTGGTGGCGGCATACGTCGGTGACCAGAACGCGAAGTTCCCTTGCGTCGTCAGCGCGGTGTAGTCGTAGTTGACCCACTTCTTGTCGCGCGAGCCGTAGCGGACGCTTCCGCCGATCTGCAGGTCCTTGAGCGGATTGCCCTTGGCGAGGTCGGTCGTCGCGAGCGGATGGACGAAGACGCGGCCCATCACGTCGAAGCGCGCGTCGACGTTGGGGCGATTCTGTCCGTCGCCGTTGAACGGCCCGAACGAGTAGAAGAAGAACCGGTTCTGGGTCTCGCCCCAGAACATCGCACCGATCTCCTTGTTCGACGGGATACCGACGGCGCGCACCGGTATCGCACGCTCCATGAACGCCGTGTACTTGTCGCTCGTGCGGTTATCCATCATGAACGGCGCATCGAACTGGCCGACCTGGATGTTCATCGACGACCCGTTTCGGTAGTTGATGAATACGTCCGCGGTCGTCGCCTGGAAGCGCGTCGTCTGGGCGGGGGCGAACCTGCCGCTCGCGGCCGTGGGCGCCGAGCCGGGAGCCGCCGCCGTCACCTCGTTCGTGCCTCTCGTGTTGTCGAGCGCGGTCGCGCCGAACTCGCCGGCGATCATGAAGTTGAAGTGGTGGAGGAAATCGCCCTGGATCTCCGGGCGGATGCGGCGGAAGAAGAGCGTCGGCTTCAGCGCGGTCTCGGGGACGCCGGCGCCGGCGTAGCTGTAGAAGTCGATCTGCGCGCGGCCGTTGATGAAGAGGTGCGCGTTGTCGTTCACGTCGCGCAGGTAGAAGAGCCCGTTGTGATAGCCGGCCAGCGGATGGAGATCCGTGCCGACCGCCTGCTCGTCGATCGCGGCGCCCTGGCCCGGACGATCCTCACGCGTGAGGCGCGCGCCCGCCGGCGTCGGATCGCTGACCGGGTTGCCGGTCCGCGGCGTGAAGGGGGGCGGTGTCTCCGGAATCGGGCCGGTTCCCGGCACGTTACCGGGCGGGGGCGTGGTCGGCGGGTTGCCCGGGGTGACCTCGGCGCTCGCGGGGGGAGGCGCCGGTGCGACCGCATCTTGTGCATGGGCCGACTGCGCATAGAGCGCCGCGGCGATCGAGATGGAGCAGAGCGAGATTGTTCGCGTCATCATGCTTCCTTTGTGTGGGCGCACCCTCTCATCCTTCGGCAACGGGCAGGTGACGAACCGGCAAAGAACGCGGCAGAATGCGACGATCGGCAGCGGCGCGGAGGCCGGCGGCCCGGCCGCCAGGAGCATCTTCGTGCGATGATCGGCGGATGTCGACGCTGGGGGTGCTGCGACTCGAAGGGGCAGCGACGCGGCTTGCTGACGCGTCGTGCCGCGCCCTCGATCGACCCCTCGCGCACGACGGGGAGCTGCTGCTCGCGACGCTCTCCGACGAGGCTGTCGTGCTCGGCGCGTTGCAGCGCGCGAGCGAGCTCGGTGCGGCGGACGACGGAACGGCCACGCTCCTCCGGCGCGGCTCCGGCGGGGCGGAGGCCAGGGTCGGCGCCGGGTCGCTCTGGATGCAGCTCGCGCTCTCGCGCTCCGATGCGCTCGTCCGGTGCGAGCCGAGCCGCCTCCTCAATCGCTACGTCCGTCCCCTCCTCCGCGCGCTGACCAAGGTGGGCGCCCTCGCGCACTATTTCGATCGCGACTGGATCAGCGCGGGTAAGAGGCCCGTCGCGATGATCGCCTTGGCGCACGACGCCGCGAGCGGACGCGCGCTCGTCGAAGCCATCATCGCGGTGCGCACGCCGTTCGCGGTGCGCGCTCGCTCGTCGTATCTCGGTAAGGAGCCGGCAACGCTCGCGGACATCGGTGCGGTCGTCGAGCTCGCGCGTCTCGGCGACGCGATCGCCGACGCGTATGCGAGCGCGTATGGTCGAGGGGTCGTCGAAATGCCTGATTTCAAGGTCGATCCGCGATCGGTGGAGACCGGCGCAGCAAAGGCTGCCCACGTCGACCTTCGCGCCGAGCCGTCGTGGGCCGCGACGCGTGACGAGGCGATCGGCGTCATCGGCGCAGGACGCGACGGCAGCGGACGGATGCGCGTCGGCGGCGAGCTCATGGCATCTCGGGATGCCGTCGCGCGACTCGAGGAACGGCTCGCGGCGGCGGGTAGCAGCGACCCTGCCGCGATCGGCGCGCTCGTCGATGCGTCACTCGGCGCGCCGGACGTCGCGCTCGTCGGCGTGCGTTCGCTGACGTCGCTGCGCGACGCGCTCGTCGAGGCGTCAGCCAGTCGTCAAGACGCTCAGTAGAAGCTGCCCTGCAGCCACGCCGAGTACTGGAGCACGTGCTTCGACGGCGCATCGGTGCCCTTCAGGTGCATGTTGTCGATCGCGTACGCGAGCTCGTTGATGAGCCGCAGGTTCTTGCTGAAGCGCGCGCCGAGCATGAAGGTGTACGTGTCGCGCGCATTGTTCGATTGCGAGACGTCGGCCGTGTACGTGTCGAAGCGGAACCCGGTGATGCCCCACCGCGTGAGGTCCTGCTCGGCGCGCAGGTAGAGCGCACGCTCGCCGAGCCCGGCGACGTCGTCACCGAACGCGACGGGAATGACCGGCACCGCGAACGGATAGACGACGCCCGTATCCATGTTCTTGCCGAACATCAGCTCGCCGAGGAGCCGCGTCTCGCCGAGCACCGGCACGAGGGTCTTCGCGAATTTCGCGCCCACGTTCATCGCGTAGCGGTCGTAGTTCTTAACGCGTAGCTGCTGCGCGTCGACGATCTGTCCGCGGCCGTAATAGCCGGAGAGACTCGCGTCGATGGGACCGAGCTTCTTGCCGCTGACCGTCGCGAAGAAGTCCTTCGACGCGTTGAGATCCGGCTGCACCGTGAAGGTCGGCTCGCCGAGCCGATGACCGTTGAGGATGCCCACGTCGACGACGAGGTGGTCGTCCAGCGCGAACGTCTTCGCGTGCACGCCGATGTCACGCTCGGTCGGGAACAAGTTGAGCGAGGCCCATGTCCGCTCGATGAACGGGCGGAACAAGGAGAGCTCCTCGAGCTCCATCCGGAACGGCACCTGGAAGAGACCGCCGGTGAACTCGGTGCGGATGTCCTTGTTCCAGTGCGCGATGCCCGTCGCCTCGGCGTTGCGCGCGATCGTTGCCTGGGTCGACGCGGGACCTCCCGACGGCAGGAGATCGACCTGGAGGAACACGCGGATCACGTCGGTCTCGTAGGTCGCGCCGAGGCGCGTGCGACGAAGGCGGAACGCGTTGCCGTTGGTGGTGGTGCCGTCAGCGCGCGCGATGGTGTCGTTCGACGAGATCCCCGCGGGGAGTGAGCCGTTGGGCTGGAGGTTCGGCGACGCCGCCGCGTTGTTCGACGTGAGGAGGTACTGCAGCTGCACGTAGCCCATGAACCGCAGATGACGGAGCGGTCCGACGTCGGTCTCGAGCGTACGGAGGCGCGCTTCATCGAGCGCGACGCGGGCCTCGAGCTCGCGAATGCGTGCCGCGTCCGCGCCGCTCGCGGCGGGAGAGCCGATGACGAGCGGCGCAGGCGGAAGCAGGTTCACCGGCTGCACGTCGGTGCCCGACGTCGACAGCGGCGCGCCGGTCATCGGCGGCGGGATCACCGGCGGATCGGCCTCCTTGGCGGGGCTCTGCGGCCAGCTCTGACCATTCGGCTGCGCGGTGCTCGCGGGCGGCGTCTGCGCAGCGGCCTCTGCCGACGTCCCGAATACGAGGAGCGCCACAGCGAGGCCGGTCGAGAGGCGGGTCCCTGACATGGGAACCGATTCTATGGGGCTGCTCGTCAGGGGCGAAGAAAAGTCGTCAGCGCGCTCAACGCTTGGCGAGCCGTTCCCAGACGCGAGCCTCGCGGAAGATGCGAACGAGCTCGGGATCGAGGTGCTGGTCCTTCACGCCGTACTCGAGGATGTCGATGGCGCGCTCGACGGGAACCGCCTTCTTGTAGGGGCGATCGCTCGCGGTGAGCGCGTCGTAGATGTCCGAGATGCTCATCATCTTCGACTGCACCGGGATCTCCTCGGCGCGGAGGCGATTCGGGTAGCCGGTGCCGTTGAGGCGCTCGTGGTGCGCGCCGGCGATGGCCGGAACGCGCCGGAACGCCTTTCCCCAGGGGATGTTGGAGAGGAACTTGAAGGTGTGTGAGACGTGGCTCGTGATCTCGTCGTACTCCTTCGGCGTGAGCGAGCCGCGCTTCACGCTGAGGGCGACGGCCTCGTCGGCATCGAGGAGGAATTTCATCTCCCCGCGCATGTCGAAGTACGTCTCCTTCGCGATGCCCTCGATCTTCGCGAAGTCCCCGGCCGCCATCACGGTCGGCTCGTTGGCGGTCATGATGGTCACCCACGAGGCGTCGAGCTCGGCGCGCCGTTCGGCAAACTCCTT
>JAXDMI010000911.1:0-3903 GCA_034666145.1 Myxococcales bacterium
CGACCCTGGGTCGTTTCGAGTTCCCTGACCCAGGGTCTTTTCGGCGCCAACGACCCTGGGTCGGGGTTGGTCCAATGACCCTGGGTCATTCTGGGTTACACGACCCTGGGTCATTTCGGCTTCAACGACCCTGGGTCGGGACGACCCTGGGTCGGGGTTGCTCTCGGGGCGAAGAAGGCCCAGTATTCATGGGCTTTTCATGAGGTCGGCCAACCCCGTTTTCGCCGCGCTCGCGGCTATCGTCGCGGTGGCCGTCGTCGGTCCGGGGTGCAAGGGCAAGCCCGACGTCGGGCTGGCCATCACGCTGCCCAGCGCCGTCGTTCCCGATACCGTCTGGTTCGAGATCGGCGCCTACCGTGACGCGAGCTGCGGCGCCCTTGCTCCCATGCTCCTCAACGGCGTGCCCGAGGGCGCATCGACGCGCGTCGCCTTTCGTCGCGACGCGCCGCAGTCGCCGCGCATCGGTGACCTCGACACCGGCAAGTACGCGTTCGCCGCCGTCGCGCGCGGCGACGACTGCGCGGTCCTCGCCACCGGATGCCTCGAGGCCGAGATGGGCAAGGCCGACACCGTCTCGATCGACATGACCGCCGTCGACACGCCGTCGGGCGCATGCGGCGCCGGCGCGTCGTGCCAGGCCGCGCGCTGCGTCCCCGCGAACGACAACGCCGACCCGAGCGTCGGCTCGCAGTGCTCGCTCGAGCTCCTCGGTGCCGGTCCTCTCGCGAACCCAGTCGGCGGCGGTGGCACCCTCGTGAGCGCGCCCGCCATCGCCACCACGCCGAGCGGCTTCGTCATCGTCTATCGCGAGATCGACTCCGGCGGCGCCAGCGCACGCGTCACCGTGCTGCCGATCGATCCCGCGGGTGGCGCGCTCGCAGCGACCCGTCCGCTGCTCAAGGGTCGCTGCGCCAACTCCGACGAGACCGACGGCGTCGGCCTCGTCGTGAACGGCACCGATGGTCAGATCGTCCTCGCGCGCTCCGCTTGTGGCGCGCGCCCCGGCCTCGAGCTCCTCAGCTTCTCGTCGAAGCCCGACATCACGATCGACCCTAATTTTCGGTCTTCCGACTCACAGACCGCCACGACGCTCGCGCTCTCCGGCGGCCACGTCGCTGCAACTCGCGCGGGCGGCAGCATCGTCGTCTTCACCGAAGACGGCGCGAGCCGCATCGCCACCATCGTGCCCGGCACCGGCGTGGCGTCCCCGAGCGGATCGTTCGGAGGCACGACGGGCGTGACCGGGGCGTGGGCCGCCGCGAGCGACAAGGTGCTCGCCCTGCTCTCCGCCGGACCGAACGCCGCCGCCGCTCCCGTCGGCGACGGCGGCGCCGAGGCCGGCACCAGCACCGGCGACGACACCGGACCGAGCCTCTCGCTCGTCATGGCTCCGCCGACGACCGCTGCGGACACGTTCAGCGCGATCAACGAGACGCCGCGCGCGCCCATCGTCTTTCCGGGCGTATGGGGCGCCGTCGCGGCACTCGGCACACGCGTCATCGTCATGAGCGACGGCGGCGGACCCGGGCGCTCCGTCTCGTACCGCGCCTTCGATCTCGGAAAGACCACCGCCTCCGAGACCAACGGCTTCTCGATCGAAGGAACCGGCAGCCCCACGACCGGCGACGTGACGATGCTCGGCAACAAGGCCTACTTCGCCGCGCTGAAGCCCGGGTCGGTCTCGCTCCACGTCTACGACAACGCGTCGACGACGCCGACGTTGCTCCGCGAGTCGCTCTTCAACAAGGAGACGCGCATCCCGTCCGTCACCACCGTGCGCGACGGACGCGTCGCGGTCGCCGCCACCACATCGCGCGTCGCGGTCGTGTGGACGAGCGCGAAGGTGCTCACCAACAACGACGCTACCGGCGGCTACGCCGTGTTCGCCTGCACGCCGTGAGCAGGGCGTCGTGAGTCGCGCGCGCGTGACGCCCGCGCTCCTCACCATCGCCAAGCAAGCGCTCACCGGCGACGCGAAGGTCGCGCGCGGCGAGGTCCTCCTCGCGGCGGTCAGCGGCGGACCGGACTCGATGGCGCTCCTCCACGTCCTCGCGCGGCTGGCTCCGCCGCTCGGCATCGTCGTGCATGCGCACGGGGTCGATCACGGCCTGCGTCCCGAAGCGAAGCACGAGCTCGACATCGCCGAGGCGTTCGCGAAGCACGTCGGTGTCCCCTTCGCACGTACTGCGCTCCGGGTCGCACGCGGAGGCAACCTCCAAGCACGAGCGCGCGCCGCACGCTTCGAGGCCCTCGCCATCGCAGCACGAGCCGTGGGCGCTCGCACGATCGCCATGGCCCATCATGCCGACGATCGCGCCGAGACCGTGCTCATCCGCCTCATGCGCGGCTCGGGACCGCGCGGCCTGGCTGTGCTTCCGGCGCGTGCGCCGCTCGCGCGTCATGACGACGTCGAGCTCGTGCGTCCATTCCTGCGCGCGCGACGCGACGCAGTGCTAGCTCACATCGACCGGCATGCGATTCCGTTCTCGACCGACCCCTCCAACGCCGATCCGCGCTACTTACGCGTACGTGTGCGTCGTGAGGTCATGCCGCTCCTCGAGGAGCTCGCGCCTGGGATCGTCGACCATCTCGTCGCCCTCGCGGACCAGCTCGGGCCGACCTCAGCTGAATCCGGCGGCGCGTTTCCGCTGTCACGGTCCGTCCAGGCCGCGCTGGCGCAGCTCGTACGGTCGAGGTCCACGACGGCCCGAGTTTGGCTTCCAGGAGGGCTCGTGGTGACCCTCGATCCCAGAGCCAGGCCTCCCAACTCGCCCGCGCCTTCGGCGCGAACCCCTCAGCGCCCGCGCGGCGCACGCGAACCATGACGCAGCGAGGCGCGTGGTCATCGTGGAACGAACGCGGGCGAGATGTCCCGTACGAGGCAAATCGCGCGGCCGCCGGCAAAAGCCGGCAAAGGCAGAAAAGCGCGGTAGGCCGTAGGTCTTCCGAATCCCGCCCTCGATGCAGGGCATCTGACGTAGTAGCCTAAAAGGGCTGAGGGGTCCGCGCGTTAGCGCGGATAGGTCCTGAGGGGTCCGCGCCGAGGGCGTGGGTGAGGTAAAAAGAGGCCAACGTGAAGCAATCCCACAAGACGCTGCTCCTATGGGTCGTCCTCATCGTGATGTTCCTCACGATCTGGCAATTTTTGACCCCCACCGAACGGAAGCAGCCGATCGCGTTCAGCGAATTCGTCAGCGAAGTCCACAAGGGCACCGTCGACGAGATCCACATCAAGGACCGTGAGTACACCTATCGCGTCAAGGGAGCCGACCCGCAGAAGGGTGGAGGAACCCGTGAGGCCGTCGGTCCGGTGCCCGACGAGAAGCTGACCGAGTCGTTCAAGTTGGACGACAAGGGGCAGCCCCTCGCGAACGCGCCGAAGGTCTTTTTCGAGAAGGACGAGCAGTCGCCGTTCTGGTCGAGCACGATCATCACGCTCGTTCCGATGGCGTTCCTGATCCTGATGTTCTTCCTCTTCATGAGGCAGCTCCAGGCGGGCGGCGGCAAGGCGATGAGCTTCGGCAAGTCCAAGGCGCGCATGCTCTCGGACTCGCAGAACAAGGTGACCTTCGCGGACGTCGCGGGCATCGAAGAGGCGAAGGACGAAGTCGAAGAGATCATCGCCTTCCTCAAGGACCCGAAGAAGTTCCAGCGCCTCGGCGGTCGCATCCCGAAGGGCGTCCTCATGATGGGCGCGCCGGGCACCGGCAAGACGCTCCTCGCCCGCGCCATCGCCGGTGAGGCCGGCGTTCCGTTCTTCAGCATCTCGGGCTCCGACTTCGTCGAGATGTTCGTCGGCGTCGGCGCGAGCCGCGTCCGCGACCTCTTCGAGCAGGGCAAGAAGCACGCGCCCTGCATCATCTTCATCGACGAGATCGACGCCGTCGGTCGTCATCGCGGCGC
>JAXDMI010000912.1:0-3547 GCA_034666145.1 Myxococcales bacterium
CTACGAGGACATGCCGCCCCCGCTCGACGTCGATTCGTTCGACAAAGGCGGGGCGAACGTCGCCACCGACGCCTTCGGACGCGTCTACGTGCGGCGACGGATACTCGGTCAGGTCCCGCTCGAGAAGGACGGCTCGGCGAAGTTCAACCTGCCGGGAGGGTTGCCGATCGTGCTCAAGCTCCCCGACACGGACATGTCGCGCGATCGGAAGCTCCCTCGTTTCCAGCGCGAAGCGATGGTCTTCGCGCCGGGCGAGTACGTGCACCAGTCGTTCCGCACGGAGTTCTTCGACGCTCTGTGCGGCCAGTGCCACGGCGCACTGAGCGGCCGCGCGGTCGACGTAGCGCTGAAGCCCGACTTCGTCACGCAAGCCTCGGCGACGCTGTCGCGCAACAAGCCCCCGTTCATCCTGAACAAGGCCCCGGGCGACCGCGGCGCCATCGAAGGGCCCCCGACGACGCCCTGACGATCGGCGGGGCGGACGGGCGGAGCGGCTTCACCACACGACGAGGTCGTCGCGATGGATCAGGATGGGTTGGGCGTCGTCGCCCTTCTTCTCTTTGCGGCCCGCGATGACGACGGCTTCGACCGACGAGCAGCGCGCCAGGCCTCGGCCGAGCTCTTCGCCATCGGGCGCGAGGACGCGCACCGAGTCGCCCACGCGGAAGTCGCCACGCACGCCCGAAACGCCGACCGCGAGCACGCTCTTGCCCTTGCCACGCACGGCGGCGGCGGCGCCGGCGTCGAGCCAGACGTCGCCGCGCGGGCGCAGCGTGAAGGCGATCCAGTGCTTTTTTGCCGAGAGACGGCGGGTCGCGGCGACGAACACGGTGCCCTCGTCTTCGCCCGCGAAGATGCGCGCCAGCACATCGGCTTTGCGCGCATCGGCGATGACCACGTGCGCGCCGGCCAGCGTCGCGCGGCGCGCCGCTTCGATCTTGCTCGCCATGCCGCCGGTGCCCACGTCGCTCTTTTTCGCGCGCACCAGCGGCAACGCTTCGGTGGCGACGTCGTGGATCACCGAGACGCGCGTCCCTTGCTTGTCGAGCAGGCCGTCAACGTCCGAGAGGAGCACGAGCACGTCGGCATCGACGAGCGGCGTCACCATCGCGGAGAGCTCGTCGTTGTCGCCGAACTTGATCTCCTCGACCGCCACCGAGTCGTTCTCGTTGAGCACCGGCACCGCGCGCGCGTCGAGGAGCGCAGAGAGCGCCGCGCGTGCGTTGTTGCCGCGGACGCGATCGGCGAGGTCAGCATGCGTGAGCAGCACCTGCGCGACCGCGAGGCCCTCGCGCGCGAAGGCCTCCTCGTAGGCGCGCATCAGGAGACTCTGGCCCGCCGCCGCTGCTGCCTGCAGCCGCGCCATCTCCTTCGGACGTGCACGATAGCCCAGTTTTTTCGTGCCCAGCGCGATCGCGCCGCTCGACACGATCACCACCTGCTTGCCCGCGTCGGACAGCGCGCGCACCGCAGACGCGAGACGCTCGTACGCGCCGGCGTCGCGCGCGAGCGTGCTCGACCCGATCTTGACGACGATCCGGCGCGCCTTGGTGATCGCGCTACGAGGGTCGCTCATGCGCGGACGCTGGAGAGGACCTCGTCGAAGGCCGCATCGAGGCGACGGACGAGCCAGCCCGGCATGCTCGCGATCGAGATCAGCACGCCGTCGACGAATTGCTCGTTCGGCTCGCGCAGGTCCTCGGGCGCGAACGGCCGTTCCTCGCGCGACGGATGCGCCTCGGTGGTGAGCGCGTAGACGAGCGCTTGATCGATGGCGCGACGAACGCGTCGCGCCTCCTCGATGTCGATGCGAACCGAACGTGCCGTGCGCGCGCTCTCGAGATAGCGCTGCAGCAGGTGACCGAGCACGTACGTGCCGAGCGCCGACCGCACCGGCGAGATCATCGCGAAGGGCCCGAGCCGCCCGAGCACGCGACCCACCGCGAACTTCGCGCCCTGCGAGAGGAAGCCGCGCGGCCCCTCGGTGCCGTTCGGCTCGACGAGGATGGCGCGCGCCTCCGGCGTGAGCGAGAGGCCGTGGCGCGACGTCAGATCGTGCACGAGCGCGCCGCGCACCCGGCGCACGGTGGCATCGGGAATCCAGGGCAACGGGACGATGCCGCACGCTGCGCCGAGCATCGTGTACGTGCCGAGCCGGCCGCCGCCGAGCTGCCTGCGGAGCAGCGCTTCGCTGCGCTTCGGCGAAGTCTCGCTGAGGTCTGCGTCGTCCTTGTCCATCGACCGCACATTATCACGCGTCACGCGTCACGCGTCAGCGCAGCGTGTCACGTGTCAGCGTCACGTCAGAGCGCGTGCGACCGGAGCCATCTCGACCACCGTGGCGTCGAGCTCGGCGCAGATGCCGAGGAGATCGGCGGTCGTCACCGTGCTGCCGAGATCGATGAGGACCTGCGCGCCCTGCACGTCCATGCGTGCGCCGCGCTCGGACAGACGCGCCGCCAGCTCCTCGAGCGGTCGCGTGCTGTGGATGCGAGCCACATAGCGACGATCGGCAGCCGCAATTTCGGCGGGCGGGCCCTGCGCGTCGAGTCGTGACGACGAGACGATCAGCGCCTCGTCGGCGTTCATCGCGAGCGGCGACGTGAGCGAGATCCGCGCGGCAAACACGATCCACGAGCGATCGGCGAGCGCAGACACCACGATGCGCCCCCAGCTGCGCGCGATCTCCTCGGGCAACGTCGCGAGCGGATCCTCGACGGCGATCACCGCGGCGCCCGTGGCGATGGCCGCAGCGAGCACGACGCCGCGACGCGCGTGCGGCACCATGCGCTCCATCGGCGACGTCGCGAGCGCACCGAGCTGCACGAGCGCGACCGCGTCCTTCGCGAAGGCACGCGCGTCGCTCGCGGTGTGACCGGAGAGGCGCGCGCTCCACGTGACGTACTCGAGCGCGGTCCACTTGGCGGGCAGCGGCGGGTCGAGCGGCGCACCGGCCACGATGCCCTCGCGCACCGCAACGTCGGCGGCGCTTCCTCGAACGTGCAGCCGGCCGCGCACGACGGGACGGCGACCGACCGTCGCTTCGTACAGCGCGCGCGGTGCGCCGAGCACGACGACGCGATCGCCGGTGGTCCTCGCCGTCAGCCCGTCACACGCCGGAACGCCGTCGACGTCGACGCGCAGATCCTCGACGTGGAGCAGCGGCTCGGGCACGGCCCCACGATAGCACCGCCCAGTGATTGAAGGCGATTCAGGGCGTTTCGACGTCGCGTGTGGCGGTGCCTAGGACGTGCCGGCTCGCGCGTTCTTGCACGAACGCGACGACGCGGAGCTCCTTCGCCGCGACCCCGGTGGGAACCTGGAGCGACGCCTTCAGCGACCCGCCCGCGGCGGACGTCGGTCCGGCGACGACGAGCTGCCGCGCCACGGCTGTGTGCTCGAGCATCTTGCCGGCGTTCTCGCCGCGCTTCACGTCGACGCGCACCGCATTCTGCGTGAGGGCCACCAGCACCTCCGCGTCGCCCGCCGACCCAGCCGGGAGCGCGCCGATGTCGAGCATCACGTCGATCGGCGAAGCGGCGGCGGT
>JAXDMI010000913.1:0-2846 GCA_034666145.1 Myxococcales bacterium
CTGCGCCGAGCGGTCCGCCGCCGCCGCTGCCGCCGCCGAAGGCGCGCATTCTCACGACGCTCGCGCCGCCCTCGCGCCACGACCAACCCGCGCCCCCGCCGCCGTCGATCGATCCGCCGATGGTGGAGGCAGCGACGGCCGCGACGACCGCCGCCACGGCGATCACGCCGAAGCCGGGGAAGACGAAGGAGAAGGAGAGCGCTCCGCCGCCGAAGGCGCCCGCGAAGCCCGAGGTCGCCGCAGCGAAGGACGTGATGCCGTCCACGCCTCCGCGGAAGCAGGACGACGCCGAGCCAGCGAAGCGCGGCTGGTTCTTGCCGGTGGCAGCGGTCGCCGTCGTCGCGGGCAGCGTTGCGTTCGCGTTCCGCGGCGCACCGGCCAACGAGACCACTGCGCCCGTCGCGGCGGACGCTGCGCCGAGCGACACGAAGACGACCACCGCAGCGGCGTCGGCCTCCGGCGCCACGTCGGCGATCGCGATGACGTCGGGCGCGCCTTCGGCGAGCGCGGCTCCGCTGGCGAGCACATCGTCGAGCGCGGCCGTGAGCGCGTCGAGCAGCGCATCCACCGGTGCACCGACGACCGCGCCGCCCGACAAAACGACGGCAGCCGATCCCGGCGCCAAGGCGACGACCACCGGCGCCGCTGACACGACGCCCGTTGGGACGCTGTCGCTTTCCGAGCTGCTCACGCGTGCGTCTGCCGCGCGACGGAGCGGCGACAACGCACGCGCACGCACGCTCCTCGAGCGTGCGCTCGTGGTGAGCCCCGGCAACGTCGAAGCGCACTCCGGTCTCGCCGACCTCGCGCGATCGACCGGCGATCTCGCGAGCGCGAAGGCCAGCTACGAACGCGCGCTCGCGACGAGCCCGAGCTTTTCTCCGGCGCTGCTCGGCCTCGCCGACACCGAGTGGGACCTCGGCGATCGCGCCAGCGCGCAACGTCACTATCGAACGCTGATCGCGAACGGCAGCTCCGCTCCGGACCGCGCGAAGACACGCGCAGCAGGAGCGAGCGGCAGCTCCGGCGCGGCTCCACCCGTGGCGCCGCCTCCGACGCCGACCAACACGGTGCGCCCGATCACGTCTGCCGATCTGCCGCCCCCGGCTCCGGCGCCTGCCCCCAAGCCCTGATCGCCGTCGCGAGCAGCGCCGGCGCGCGCTCGCGATTCGCCGCTTCGCTTCGCAGGTTGCCTTCGCGATTCGCCGAACGCTGCGCCGCCTTCGGCAAGTGATGCGCTCGACGGCTGGCGTGAACCGGCCGTCGAGCGTCTCTCCTCAGGCTTGTGGACGTGCGACCGGCTGGCCCGCTCCCTGGCCGGTCATGATGCGATCGATGGGCGGCACGGCGCCCGTGATCTGCAGGAGCAGCAGCGAATCGTAGCTACCGTGATGCTCGACGAGCTTGCCGCCTCCGATGCGATCGATCGTGATCCCGCGGATCTCGCCGCGGTTGTTGGTGGGCGGAATGCCCATGAAGATCCCGCGATGCGTTCCGCGCGCCGTCCAGCGCATGAAGACGCGATCGCCGGACGTGCCGATGTCCTCGATCGTCAGCCGCAGATCCGGAAACCCACTGCGGAACGTCTGCACTTGCGTGCGCAGCGCGTCGAGACCTCGGACCTCGCCGATGATCGGCTCGACCGCGACGTACTTGTCCGAGACGAGCTCGTCGATCGCCCCGAGATTCCCCTTGTTCCAGACCTCGTCGACGAACCGCCGCACGAGCCCCATGTTGTCCATAGCCATTTCGATCTCGTTCCTTTCCCGCCCGAAGGCGGGCCGCGCCTTACAAGCGCCGTGCCGAGAGGAAGAGACCGGGGTCAGCCCTCCCACCCGTGTAGGATCGAGCTCCACCGAGAGGATGTCGACATGCCGAGAATGAACAAGATCGTCGGTAGCGTGCTCGTGATGGTCACGTTCGCCGTTCTCGGACAGGGATGCTGCGGACGACGGCATCATCCGCGCGACTCCGCTTCGGTCTCTCGTCCCGCGCCCGCGTCTGGGCGGCAGACTGCGCCGGTCACGACGGCGACGACGAACTAGGCGAACTAGCGTCGAGCGCGCGCGAGCTCAGTCGCAACACGCGATGGGCTCGGACACGTCGCAGGTCACGAAGCCCATGAACTGGCCGGTCCACACCGTGCCGAAGTTCTGCGTGAACGGCGTCGTCGGGTTCTGACCGACGTTGTTGCTCCACGCGGTGCAGTCGTTGCTCACCCCGGTAGGGCCGGGGGTGGCGACGGCAATCCCGGTGCTGACCCATCCCACGCTGATCGGGCTGCCCATCTGCGCGAGCCGAGCCGCCTCCTCGGACGTGCACATGTGCGCGCTCTTCGAGCCGCACTGATTCTCGCAGGCGGTCTTCGCCGTCGTGAAGCCGCTGCCGAGCGGGCCGAATTTTCCGTCGCGCGTAGGCGCAGCGCCGCAGCCCTTGGTCACACCGACCGAGTAGCTCACCGTGCCGATCGTCGCGACGCGCGTTGGGCTGCTCAGCCTCGTGTCGAGGTCCGCGAAGTTCTCGTTCATCGCCGCGGACGACACCACGTCGCCTTTGACGAAGACGTGCTTCACATCCGCGAAGCCGACGCGCGTCGCGGCGACCAGCAGGGCCGCCGCGAGACCGAAACGAAAGACGGTTGCGACCTTCAAGGAATCCTCCCTCCTCAGCTGATAATTGCTATCCGTGCTCACGGACCGAAACCGCACACGTCGCTGAACTTCGATCCGGGATCGTCGAAAATGCACGCGTCGCCGGTCGCCGGCGTCGGCGCAGCATCCGTCTCGCCGCCGTCGGCGCCCGGCGGCGCGCTGTTGTCCGGGTGGAGACCGAGGATCGTCCCGCAG
>JAXDMI010000914.1:0-4467 GCA_034666145.1 Myxococcales bacterium
ACGGAGATCGTTTCATCGCCGATCCCCATGTCCGGCTAGTGAAGGGACAGCCTCTTTTCCTCACGACGACAGGTCCTTGGCTGGACCCGGTACGAATCCCGATCAGCGTCCTCCGCACGCCGCAGGACCGAGCCCTGGAGGCGGCTGGGGCGCTCTTGGACGGCGTGGCCATCTCCGTGCTCGTGGGCGAGCGCGCTGTCTGGACCGCCAATGTGGACCCGAGCTCGAAGGTCGGCGAGATACCGTCCGGGATCGGTGGCGACGTGATCGTCACTGGTTCCGCCTCTTCGACCTCCCCCGATAGCGTCCTATCTCCACAGCACGCCGTGATGAGCTCGTGGCTGGTCCAGAAAAGAGGCCTTCCGAACAACGCTTACAGCATCGACCTGGCGACGCGCCCTCACGTCTCTGCCGCCGTCGACGTCACCGATCCAAAACGACCGGTGGTGACATGGTCCGCTCTTCACGACGGCATCGTCGGAACGTCGGCTCGCGTCGCCATCTCTCCCGAGCCGAGCATTGTCCAGTCCGTGAGCTGGAGGTTCATCGTTCCGCCGGATCGAAGGGAAGCACGCGCTCCGCAGCTGCCCGTTGAGCTCGAACACCTTCTCCCGAAGACCTGGACCGCGGCGCGGCACTACGCGAGCGTGGATGTCGAGGTCTCCGACGGCGACGCGATCCGCGACCTGGCCGCATACCGGCGCTTCAGCGCGGCGTCGTTCGGGCAAACGATCCCCGCACGCGGGCAGCTTCGGCAGTCGAGCTTCCATGCGGAGTTCTGACTCCGTTCTTCTCTAGCTCGATCGATCGCCGCTCGCGCCCGACACACCTCTGAATCTTCGTCGCGTCGATCAATTCGACACGGTGAGCAGCGACTGGACGTTCGTGTGCTGGATCGTGAACTTCGTCGCGGCGGTGCCCACCGGGAAGGCGACCTCGTTCTCGTCGCTGATCTGCTCGATGCCCGACACGTTGGGTTCGCCAGCCTTGTCGAGCTTCCCGAGGAGCGCTGCCGGGACCGTGCCCGTGCCCGCCGTCGCGTCGAACCTGCACTGGAGAAGGACCGCCTGCGTATCCGAGATAGTCTCGAAGGTGACGACGACCTTGCCGGCGCCCGCGCCCGTCCACGCGACGATGAGGTCCTGCGTGCGATCCAGATCCGGACACGTGCCGGTGCACGCCGGCGCCGTGACCGCGACCTGGGTCGGTGTGACGAGCGACTGCCCGGCGAATGCAGGAAGGTCGGCGCCGCCCGCACCCGACACTGTCATCGTATCGCCGGCGGCGAAGAGCTCGGTGCTTCCTCCGGCGGCCGTGTAGCCGGGCACGCCTTGCTGCGACGCGACCGGCCCATACGCGAGCATCGTGGACGCCGGCATGCCGGTGCCCGTGATCGTGAGCGTGCCCGCATTGAGACCTGCGACGGCCATCGGGGTGCCGGCCTCGCTCGACGGCGGCGTCGGGATCACCGTGGCGGTGCACGCGCCCATCGTCGTCTGCGTCGGGGCGCTGCCCGAACCGGTCGGCACGACGAACGCGCGGAACGCCGCCGAGATGCTGTAGTGGAACGTCGACCCGAGATGTGTCTGCGTAACGAGGATGGTGCCCGTCGGAGCCGTCGTCCCGGCGTCCACGGTGGTGCTGCCGTCGCCGCCCGCGCCGCCGTCCGCCGCGCTTCCGCCTTCATCACCACCGCCACCACCGCCGCCATCGGCTGCGTTCGACGCGGTGTTCGTCGACGACGAGCACGCGAGCGCGCTGCACGCGACCGCGGTGAGACCGACGAGACCGAGGCAGGAAACGCGAAACAGCTTCTTCATGGCCCCGTTGGACGAAGGCCCTCGTCGATGGGTACATCCAGGCCGGCGTCCAAACCGATGACGGCCGGTGCGACGCGTTGGCCTACTTCTTCTCCAGCTCGATCGACGCGGAGTTGATGCAGTAGCGGAGGCCGCCCTTGTCGCTCGGGCCGTCGTCGAAGACGTGGCCGAGATGCGCGCCGCAGTCGGCGCAGAGCGCTTCGGTGCGCGTCATGGAGTGCGAGCGATCGACCTCGCTCGCGACCTTCTCGGCAACGGCGGGCCTCGTGAAGCTCGGCCATCCGCTGCCCGACTCGAACTTGTCGTCCGACTTGAAGAGCTCGGCCTTGCAGGCAGCGCAGCGATAGACACCCGTGTCGTGGCAGTCCCAGTACTTGCCGGTGAAGGCGCGCTCGGTGCCCTTCTTCCGCATGATCTCGTACTGCTCCGGCGTGAGCTCGGCCTTCCACTCCGCGTCCGTCTTGTTCACCTTCGTCATGATCCTCTCCGTCTCCGGGAGAAGGATACGCACGAAAGCGCCGGTCGGTTACATGCGATCGCGCAACGACGCTAACCGCCCGAGCCGCCGCCGAACGAGCCGCGCGAACCGTGTGACCCGCTGCCGTAGCCGTAGCCGCCGCCACCTCGATAGTGGCCATGGTACAGCGGCCGGCCGAACGCGAAGCCGAACCCCGCGCGCGCGCGTCCGTAGAACACGGGGTCGTCGACGAGGGTGTAGCGATCGCGAACGCGAAACGCCTCGGGCCCGAGACGCGCGTCCCAGTCGACCAGCCACGTTCCATTCACCGGCGGTGGCACGTCGTTGAGGAACGCGAGGTCGACCATGTAGATCCCGACGCCCGCAGCTTGCCACGCGCCGAAGCTCGCGTGCAGATCGTCCTCCTCCACCTCCGCGTCATCGAGATCCTCGACGAGGTACACGACGCGCGTGATGCCTTGCGCCTTCAGCGTCGCGGCATCGGGGAGATCGCTCGCCATGACCATGTAGCGGTTGTCGTAGACATCGTCGGAAGGCTTGTCGAAGCGATACGCGAGACGCCACGAGTCGAGCAGGAACACCGGCGCCGCGCTCTGCGTCGACGGCGGAAGCGGCTTCGGCTGGAACGCGAGGAGACCCGCGAGCGTCTCGTCGGCGGGAACGACGGACTCGTCGGCCGGCCAGTTGTTGAACGTCACGACGGGCGCGACCGGCTCGCGCGCCTCGCGGCTGAGACGCGCGCCGAACGCACACGACGCTGCGCCGCGCAGATCGACGACCCACAGCGTGTTCGACGGCAGGCCGCCGCGCGCGACGTTGACCGCTGCCTCCTCGGCCTTGGCGACGACCTCGAGGCTGCGAACGTCGGGTAGCGTGGCGCTGCCTCCCATCGGATCCACCGACGACATCAGCGTGCCCTTGACGTAGCGCGACCACGCGACGTCGCTCGGGAGCTGCCACGCGCGTGCGAGCTCGGTCGACGAAGGGAGCGACACGTCCGCGCCGGCCGGCACGTCCTCCGACCAGAACGCGACGCTGACCGACGGCGTCCACGGCCGCAGCCCGCAGCCCGCGGCGAGGAGCGCGACGGTCACGCCGAGGATGCGCCTCATGCGTCGCCTCGGACGAACACGGGGACCACGAGCGCGTCGTGCGAGCAATGCGACGCCGCCGTGAGCCGCGCGAGATAGCCGACGAACGCGCCGTCGAGGAGATAGACGCCGAGCGTGAGGCAGCGCGGTCCCCACGGGGTCGGCACGTGACCCGGCGGGATGAACCGCTGCGCGATCCACACTTCGCCCTCCGCTTCGGCCTCGGCGATGCCGTCGAGCGTGGCGCGGAACGCGTCGTCGGTCTCGAGCGCGCCCACCACGACGTGATCGCCGACGCGCGACAGATCGCGCTTCACCACCCATTCGGCGCGCTCGCGAGCGAGGACGCTGCCGTCGAGCGATCGGAACGCGAAGGTCTCGGGGAAGATGCCGCGCGCCACTTCGGGCTCGGATTGCCACGCGCGTGCCATCGCGAGCTTCGATTGGGCATGAATGGCGGAGAAAGCCGATACCGACGCGAGCTCGCCACGCTCGGTGGCGCGCGCGAGGGCGGCCACGTTGGCCTGCTCGCTCATGTACTCGAGGGGATAGAACCGATAGAGGACCGCGAGGCGCTCGCCGCGATACGCAACGCCGACGCCGTCCGCGCTCTCCTTCGGTCCGGTGACGGGAACGCGCAGGGCGCGACCGCCGCGCTCCTTGATCATCCGCTCGACGATGGCGCAGACCTGGAGGTCCTCCGCATAGGCGGTGGCGCAGACGAGACCGACGGCGCCGCGCGGCGAGCCGCGCCCTCCCGAGAGCGCGACGAGCCGGTCCGCGAGCCGCGGCGCGACGGTGGTGGGATCGCGCGCGTCGCGAAATCCCACCATTTTTGCGATGCGCGGGAGAGCGAGCGTCTCGTTGTGACCGCCGGGGCAGTCTGCGTTGACCTCACACGCCACAAAGCGACCGTCGTCGCGCAGCAAGAGATCGACGCGTACGAGGGTCGAAGCATCGCCACCGGTACGTGCCGCCGCGGCGAGCATCTCGACGTCGGGATGAAGCTTGTAGAGTGCACGCTCCGCCGGATCGCTCGCAGCCCGATCGCTGGCGCGAAACACCACCGCCGCCGCTT
>JAXDMI010000915.1:0-4941 GCA_034666145.1 Myxococcales bacterium
GGTGCGCTACGAGCTGGGCTAGCACACGCGGCTACACGGCATGTGCGCGGGTCGCGAGCGGGGCAGCCGCGCGCGCTCCCCCCCACTCCCTGCGGGCGCGGGCCGAGCTCGACGATGCGCGCGCGTCGATGGCGTCGACGTCGACGCGCGTACCCGAGGACGCGATGCCGTCGGCCCACACCAGGAGACGCGCAGCGGAGCGGATGCGATCCTCGTCGGACGCGTGCGCGAGCTCGTCGTCGGCAGCGCGGGCCTCGACGAGGGCGCGCGGATCTCCGGGCGCACGCGTCTCGACGATGGCCCAGCGGGCGAACGCCGCCGCGCGAGCATCGCCGGAGCTGCGAGCGCGCGTGGCGGCCACGTTCGCGGCCTCGTCGGCGTGATGCGATGCGCCCACGAGGGCGTAAGCGGCAGCACGTCCGAGGAGCGCGCGCGCCGCGAGCGCAGGACGATCGAGGCGCTCCCAGAGGAGCGCAGCGCGAAGCGCAGCAGCGAGCGCGGGCTCGATCGCGCCGCCGTCGACGGCAGCGGCGGCCATGCCCGTGAGATACGTCGCTTCTTCGATCACGGCGCCGGCGCGCGTGGCGAGCTCGGCGGCGGACGAGAACGCAGCGAGGCTGTCGAGCGCGCGACCGCGCGCGTGCTCGAGCATTCCACGCGTCGCGGATACGCGTGCCAGCGCGAGGGGTCCGTCGGCATCGCGCGCGCCGTCGACGATGACGCGCAGCCCGCGGTCGTAATCGCCGCGTGAGTACGCGACGAGACCACGGACCTCCGCGGCATTCGCGCCGCGCGCGTCGCCGAGCTCGGCTTCGGCGACATCGAGCGAGCCGGCATCCCATGCGAGACGGGCGACGAGCGCCCGTGCTCCGTCCACCGCGGCGCTGGCAGCTGCGCTCGAGCCGGCGACACGTCGCGCCGCCGTCGTTGCACCCGCGACGTCCCCGCGGCGACGAGCGAGCTCCGCGCGGAGGAGCGTGACGTCTGCGTCATCGTCGGGCGCGACGCGCAGGGCGGCGAAGGCGCGGCCGATGTCGCCGCGGCGAAGCAGAGCGTGCGCGAGATCGAGGACGACGGAGGCGGGCGCATCGCCGGAGGAGATCGCGTCCTCGGCGGCGGCGAGGACGTCGGCGCGCGGTCGAGGGGTGAGGAGAGCGCGCGTGAGGGAGAGCCACGGGGGGAGCGCGGACGCGGACGCGAGCGCGGATGCGGACGCGAGCGCGGACGCGGATGCGGACGCGGTGAGGTCGTCGAGGGTCCACGCTTCGGGGCTGGTCGTGGTGGCCAGCGCGAGGAGGCGAGTGGCGAGGTCGTTCTCGCGGAGGGGCGGGGTGCTCCACGACGAGGCGGCGGGGCCCACCAGGGTCACGAGCCAGCGGGCCGTGCCGAGGGCATCGAGCGGCGCGAGCGCATGGGCCTTCGTGCTCGCGCTCGGCGCGTGAGTATCATCGCCCGCGAGCTGCCTCGCCGTCGCGAGCGATTCCTCGAGCCACCGGCGCGGTTCGCCGAGCAATTCGGGACCGACGGCGCTGGTTGCGACGAGCTCCTCGGCCCGCACCGCGAGGTACGCACGACGCACGCGCGCCCGGCGTGCGGCGATGATCTCTTCGGCATCGATCGTGAGATCGAGCTCGTGTGCCGCGCGTGCGGCGAGCCATGCCGCAGACGGTCGCGCGCCCGGCGCTTCGGCGAGCAGCGCCGCGATCCATGCATCGAAGGGCGCACCGATCGCGCTCGTCCCCTCCCCGACCGCTGCCACCGGGTCCTTCGCGTCCGCGATGCGCGGATCCAAGGTCTCCGCGAGCACGATCCCGAGCGCGTAGAGATCGGCAGCCGGTGTCGCCGCTTCGCCTCGTTTCACTTCGGGCGCGAGGTAGCGCGGCGTACCGCCCGTTGCGGCGCCGCCCGTGATCTTCGCGGCGAGGCCCATGTCGATGAGCGTCGCTCCGCGCTCGTCCGCGCGATCGCGCTTCGGTCGCTCTCCGGTGACGAGCACGTTCGCCGGCTTGACGTCACCATGTCGGACGCCGAGCCCATGCAGCTCGTCGAGCGCTCGACCCACGCCGTGCGCGACGATGGCCGCGCGTTCCCGACGCTGCTCGATGCCGAGGCGAGGGCTCCCCAGTTTTGCGTCGAGACCTTCGCCCGTGCTCCAGCTCGTCGCGACGTAGCGTGCGCCGGCGCGCAGGCGAGCTCCAGAGACGCCGGCAGGAACGCGACCCGCGTCGAGCAATGCCGGTCCCCATCGGCGGGAGGCGCCGGCGAGCAACGCGGCCTCGCGACCGACCCAATCCTCGTCGTCGGCTGCCACCTTGAGCGCGGCCGTGACGCCGTCGCGCTCGGCGCGGTAGACCTCCGCCGTCGCGCCGACGCCGACGCGCTCACCCACGCGCCAGAAGCTCGGGCCAGGAGCGGAGCTTACTGCCAACTCTGGTGCCGTGGAGAGGCGGGCGCGCTTCACCCTCATATCCTTGCGGATCCCGGCCGAACGTCAACCTCGTTGACACCCCCGCCCGCGGCCTGCCGGCCTTCACGGCGCGTTGCACCTGGCCCGGCGCGTGTCTACCTTAGGTCCCCATGAGCAAGACGCGCAGCGAAGTCCTCGATGAATCCAAGAAGAAGGGCATCGTCGCGGGAGCCGCTACCGCAGGCGCAGTTGCCGCGGGTGTGTTGCTCGCCTCTCCGGTGATCGGCGCCGTCGCCGCGGTCCCGGGCGTCTACTTCGCCTGGAAGTGGTGGAAGCACCGCAGCGAGAACGGCATCCGCTTCTAACCGCCTCCCACGGTTTGACGCGCCCGACCCTGGGTCGGGCACTGCGTCAATTTACGGTTTGCGGGTCTGCGTGTGGAGCCAGGTCGACAGGAGCGCGATGTCTTCGGGGTGGAGCTCCGCGTCGAAGCGCGGCATGTGCCCCTTCCGATTCGCGTCGAGCGCGTGCTCGCGATAGGTCGCCTTCGTCGCGGGGTTCGCGATCTGCGCCCGGATCCAAGGCACCGAGCCCCATCCCGAGAGCTCTGGCGCGAGTCCCTGATCCGAGTCGTCACCCTGGCCCTCGAAGAGATGGCAGGTCGTGCAGCGCGTCGTCACGATGCCTTTGCCCTTCGCCACCTTCGCGGCGTCGCGCGGCGGCGTCGTCTCGCCCATGCTCGCGAGGAACGCCGCGACCGCGGCCTTGTCCTCCTCGAGCATCGGCTTGAACGTCGGCGGCGCGCCGGTCGCGGGAGGCACGTCCACCGACGGCATCTCGCCCTTGTAGATGGAGCGACCGAAGCGCGCGTCGCCGTCGGGATCGTGGATCATCGCGAGGACCCACGCCTCGGTGCCCCAGCCATCGAGCTTCGCTGCGGTGCGATCCTTGTCGGCGCCGTGCGCGCCGAGCGTGTGACAGCCCGCGCAATGCTTGTCGAAGAGCTCGGGACCGCGCAGCTCGGGATCGCGCTTCATCATCGCGAGCGGTCCTTCGGGAGGCACGCCCTCCTTCGCGATGCGGTTCGCGATGGCCGAGCGCTCGTCCGCTTTGACGCGCTCCTTCTGGAAGCCGACGTCGTTCGCGTCCTGATGCTGCGCCTGCAACGTGAGGCCGACGGCGCCCGCCGCGATCAAGGCGAGCGGCACGAGCGGACCGACGCGCCCGCGTAGCGCCGTTCCCGGCTTGCGATCGAGGAGCGGCAGCGCGAACAGATACGCGCCGAGCACCGCCGGCAGCACCACGGTTCCGACGATCTCGAGCGGACCGTGGAAGTACTTGAGGAGCTGGAACAGCGCGAGGAAGTACCACTCGGGCCGCGCGGGGTAATCGCTCGCCGGATCGGCGGGAGCATCGAGCGGGGCGCCGTGCTCTCGCCACGCCATGACGAAGACGACGGCGACCACCGCGAGGACCGCGACCACGTCCTTGAGCAGCTGCTTCGGGAAGAACCGATCGACGCGCTTCAGATCGGCACGCGCGCTGGGCGTGACGCCGTGCTTGCGGAAGAGCGCGACGTGCGCGGTCACGATCAGGACGAGGAGCGCCGGGAGCACCGCGACGTGGAGCGCATAGAAGCGCGTGAGCGTGAGGCTCCCGTACTCGGCCCCGCCTTGCATCAGCTTCTGCGTAGCGTCGCCGACGACGGGCACGGTGCCGGCGATGTTGGTCGCGACGCGCGTTGCCCAGTAACCCTTCTGGTCCCACGGCAACAGATAACCGGTGAGAGCGAAGCCGAGGGTCATCGCGAAGAGCGCGAGGCCCAGCCACCACGTGACCTCGCGCGGCTTCTTGTATGCGCCGAAGAGCGCGACCTGCGCGAGGTGAGCCGCGAGGACCACCACCATCGCCTGCGCGCCGAAGTGGTGGAGACCGCGGACCAGCCAGCCGCCGGACTGGATGAACGTGATGTAGTGGACGCTGGCCCACGCGGTCTTCTCGCTCGGCGCGTAGCTCGTCATCAGCGCGATGCCGGTGACGACCTGAACGAGGAACGTGCCGAGCAGGGCGCTGCCGAATACGTAGGCCCAGCGCGCTCCGCCTTTCACCGGCTCGTCGAGCGCGTGCGCGAGCAGCGCGCGATGGCCGGTGCGTGCGTCGACGAAGTCGCCGAGTCGAGACAGTAAAGGGGTCCGCGCCGAAGGCGTGGGTGATTGGGGGCTCACGCTTCCACCTTCTCGGGAATGCCGATGCGGAAGCGCCGGAAGTCGACGGCAACGAAGCCTTCCTCGATGCGGGTCGCGAGCGTGTCGAGATCACGCGGGGCGGGTCCGCTCTTCCGCGCGCCGTCGGGACCGAATGCCGACGTGTGACAGGGACACGCAAAGCCGGCGCTCGCACCGCCGCCCGCTGCGGGCGCGACGTTCACCGAGCAACCGAGGTGCGGGCACACCGCCGAGTACGCCGACACCTTGTCGCCGTTCTTCACCACCCACACGCTGCCGAGCTCGACGCCGCGCTCGACGGTCCATGCG
>JAXDMI010000916.1:0-3932 GCA_034666145.1 Myxococcales bacterium
ACCATCGTCATCGACCGCCCCGAGGTACGTAACGCAGTCGACCGCACCACCGCGCAGGCGCTCGCCGATGCCTTCCGCGCATTCGACACCGACGAGGAGGCACGCGTCGCGGTGCTCTTCGGCGACGGCGGTACGTTCTGCGCCGGCGCCGATCTCGGGGCCTTCGCGCGCGGCGACACCAACGTGCTCTCCGCCGACGGCGACGCGCCGATGGGACCGTCGCGCATCCTCCTTTCGAAGCCGATCATCGCGGCGGTATCGGGACACGCGGTCGCCGGCGGCCTCGAGCTCGCGCTCCTCTGCGATCTCCGCGTCGTCGAGGAGGACGCCGTGTTCGGTGTATTCTGCAGGCGTTTCGGCGTGCCGCTGATCGACGGCGGGACGGTGCGCCTCCCCCGCCTCGTCGGCCTGTCGCGCGCGCTCGATCTCATCCTGACCGGTCGCCCCGTGCGTGCCGACGAGGCGTTCGCGATGGGCCTCGCCAATCGCCTCGTGCCCAAGGGAACGGCGCGCGCTGCGGCGGAAGCGCTGGCCGCGGAGATCGCGCGCTTCCCCCAGGCGACCATGCGCGGCGATCGCGAGAGCGCCTACGCGTCGCTCGATCTCCCGCTCGACCAGGCGCTCGCCAACGAGTTCCGCCTCGGCATGACCTCGCTCTCGACGGGCGAAGCGGCGCAGGGGGCCGAGTCCTTCTCGACGGGCAGAGGCCGCCACGGCCGCTTCGAGTAGCTGCTTTGGGACGCTAGCTATTTGTTCGCTTTGACGAGGACGAGGTCGCGCACCTGCATGCGCACCGCCGTCTTGCGCTCCTCCACGAACGCCGCATGGAAGGGCGACGTGCCGGCGAAGCGCTCCACGATGTCGCCGATCACGAACGGCATGAAGTGGATGCCGATCATGGTCACGATGAGATGCGTCGGATCGAGATCGGGATTGAAGACGCCCTCGCGCTGGCCGGCCTTCGCGAACTCGAGCGACGCGGCGAGCACGTCGTTGACGGTGCGGCCGAGGCCTTCCTTCATCACCGGGCCGCCGTCCATCGCCTCGCGAACGAGCAGGCGCGCGGCATGCGGCTGCGCGCCCAGCGTGGACGTGAGCGCGTCGGTGAGCGCGTCGAGCCGCTCCGCAAACGAGCCCTCGGACATGGCCGCGCCGAGGATGGCGGCCTTCACGCCGTCCATCAGCTCGGTGAGCACCGTCGCGTAGAGGACGTCCTTGCTCGGGAAGTGGTGGAACAGGGACGCCTTGCGAAGACCCACGCGCTCGGCGAGATCGCCCATGCTCGCGCCTTCGTAGCCGCGCTCGGCGAACAGCTTCGTCGCCTCGGCCACGATCTCTTCTTTGCGCAGGCGCTTCCGCTTCCGGCCGCCCGGACCCGACGCCGGCGCCGTGCTCGCGCTCTTCGCGGGATGAACGGACTTGCCGTTGGGCGGATGACTCGACTTGCCGTTCGGCGGATGGCTCGATTTGCCGTTCGTTGTAATCACGCCGCACCTCGCGACCGCGGGCCCGCCTCGGGGATCTGCGTGTCGACCTTTCGAAGCGGTTTCAGGATCTCCATGACCTCGGCGAGCAGCTTCGCCTGCGCATCTCGCGAGAGGATCGACTCGGCCTGGAAGAGCGCAAAGCCGACGTAGTCGTTCATCAGCTCGACGAGCCACGCATCGGGGTCCTCGCCGGCGAGCGCAGCGATGTTGCGACCGATGCGGTCGGGCTTCAGCGTTCCGTCTTGAAGTGGTCCCGCCCCCATGAAGAGCGGATCGTACACGCCGCCGCCCGTCGCGAAACGACCGAGTCCGTCGCGGAGGTCGGCGCCCTTCCCTGCGGCATCGCAGCGCTCGTGCACGGCATGCAGCGCGGGATTGAAGGTCTCGACGATCGCCTCCGGACCGCGCGGCCTCGGCGCAATCACCGTCACGCAGCCGCTCGACATGAGCTGGAAGACCGCGCGCGTGACGTCGAACTCGAGCCGCCCCGTCGCGCGACCGATGTCCGCAATGCTCTTCTTGCCGTCGCACTGATCGAAGACCGTCACGAGATCGTCGGCCGGCTTCTTCCCGCCCATCGGCACCGGCACGTACTGGTCGTTCGGCACCTTCTCGCGGAAGAAGCGCATCTCGTCCATTCGCCGCGCCGCTTCCATGAGGAGGCCGCCGGCGTTGAGGCTGTGACGGCGGAGGATGTTCTTCTCGTCGAAGCGATCGAAGAAATAGAACGCGCCCTCGCTCACGTGCACCGCGGCGAAGAAGACCTCCTCGACCTGCTGCGCCATCATCGAGAAGAGCTTCTCCGCGGACACGAACCCGGTCTCGACCGCCACCTCGCCGAGGCGCTTACCCGACTCGGCAGTGGCGCGCACGATGGTCTCGAGCTGCTCGCGCGTGATGACGCCGAAGCGATAGAGCGTCTCGCCGAGGCGCTCCTCGGGGACGGTGGTCGTTGCGGCGATGATGGTGCCCGCGTCGAAGTAGAACGAGCGATTGCCGGCTTCGGCGAGGACGATCAGCTCTCCGCGCCAACCCGACTGCGAGGCGAGCGCGACGATGTCACATAGGGCGCCGGGCGTTCGGATCTCGCCCGCGAGCTTGAGCACCGCGTCGCCCCACGTCATGCTGCGCGCGACGATGAGCTCCTTGGGGCTCGCGATGAGCCGCCACTCCCCGGCCTTGCTCCGAAGCTGTTGGCTGGCTGCGCGACCGAGCGGGTGAACCGCCCCGGTACTGTCGACGCGAAGCGAGTCGTCGCGATCGGACATTCGACCTCTAAGGTACCAGACGAAGGTACAAAACGCGCAGTTTGAGGCACCACGGCGGAGCCCGTCGGGCTACAAATACCGGAGCGTATGGCGCCTCCCGCCCCCACGACTCCAGCCTCCGCGTCGCGCGCGATGGGCTCCGCTGCGGCGCTCGAAGCCGCGCTCGCGAAGACATACGTGGCAGATGCACGTACCGCGCTGTCGGCCTGGCTCGCCATCGAGCTCGGCCGTCCGCTGCTGCTCGAAGGCCCCGCGGGCGTCGGCAAGACGGACCTCGCCCGTGCGCTCGCCGAGACGTTGGGGCGGCCGCTGGTGCGATTGCAGTGCTACGAAGGCCTCGACGAGGGCAAGGCGCTCTACGAGTGGGACTACGCCAAGCAGATGCTCTACACGCAGCTGCTGCGCGATTCCGTCGCGAAGCAGACCGCGGGCGCCGAGTCGATCGTCGACGCCGTCGACCGGCTCGCCGGTGCCGAGAGCGCCTTCTTCGGTAAGCGCTTCATGATCGCGAGGCCGCTCCTCCAGGTCATCGAGAGCCCGACCGCGGCCGTGCTGCTCGTCGACGAGGTCGATCGCGCCGATCCCGAGTTCGAGGCGTTCCTGCTCGAGATCCTCGCAGAGAACCAGGTGACGATCCCGGAGCTCGGCACGCTCAAGGCGGCGCATCCTCCGCTCGTCATCCTCACCACCAACGCCACGCGCGACATGACGGACGCGCTACGGCGTCGCTGCCTGCACGCGTTCCTCGACTACCCGCCGCCGTCGCGGGAGCTCGCCATCCTCGAGCTTCGCGTGCCCGGCATCGCGAAGGATCTCGGCGAGGCGCTCGTTCGCTTCGTGCACGACGTACGCGGGATGGAGCTGCGGAAGGCGCCGTCCATCGCCGAGACCATCGACTGGGCGCGGGCGCTCATCCTCCTCGGCGCGAGCGCGCTCGACAAGGAGCTCGTCTCCTCGACGCTCGGCGCGCTCGTCAAACACGAAGAGGACCGTCGCAAGGTGGAAGCGAAGCTCCCCACCCTCTTGCGCGGTCCCTGACTCGCGGTCGCTCGCTCAGCTCTCGGCAGGCGGCGGCGGCACGGATTTCCCGTTCCCCGAGTCGTTCTTGTCGCCGGTCTTCACGGGCTCGGCCTTCTCGCGCGTCGGCTGATCGCCGATGTCGAGCTGCACCTCGCCG
>JAXDMI010000917.1:0-6897 GCA_034666145.1 Myxococcales bacterium
TGATGGTGTTGTTCGCGATGGCGATGTCCTGCACCCCGTCACCGTTGAAGTCGCCCGCGGCGATGGCTGTCGCGCCGCCGATGTTCGCCTTCGCGACCTGGGACGCGAGGCTCGTCACGTCGAAGCCCTGTTTGTCGGCGCGCAGCGTCGCGAGCACCACCGACTGCTCGGTCAATACCGCGAGCGCGTTGGTCTGCGTCGGTCCGCTTCCCGGCGGAGCGCCCCGTACCGCGATACCGGCAAACGCGACGGGGGCGCCGGGGTCCGTCGCACCGGGCGCGGGCGGCGGCAGAGACAGCGTGATTCCCGGGACGCGAAAGCCGCCGTTCGCGTCGTTCAAGAACACGACGATCTTCCCCGGCGCCGGCAGGTCGAAGTGCACCACCGCATCGGGAAGGCCGTCACCGTCGAGATCGATCGCCTCGATCTGCGCCGCGAGGCCGATGCGCGCTCCGGGGATGGTGCTCTGCGTATCGGAGCTGCTGCGCGTCGGGTGGACCACCATCAACATGGCGTCGGTGGCGTTCACCGCGTTGACGCCGACGATCACCTCGTCGAGCTTGTCCGGAGGATTGTCGACGTCACGCGTGGTCGTGACGATCCTCGCGGTCTTCGTCGCCTGATCGTAGAGGTCGGGCGGCAAGCCCGCTCCATCGAGGACCCGACGTTCCTTCGGCGCCGCGAGCCCGCCCAGCCCGGTGGTCGTCGCATCGGCGACCCAGACGCCCAGCGCAGCGCCGCCCCCTCCTCCGACTCCCGCAGCATAGGCGAGGACCGCGGAGTTCTTCGGGTCGCCGAGCGCACCGGCCGCGAGCGCGAACGGCAGCCACTGGCGATTCTGATCGCCGGCCGTCGCGTCACGCTTCGGCATGCAGGGGTCGTCGGTGCGCGTGCAGGACAGCGTCTCGACGAAGAAGAGCGGGGCGAGCGGCTGCCGTTCCGACGACCCCACGAGCACGGTGAACGCCGTCGACTGAGGCGCGCCTGTCTGTGCGCGATAGAAGGAGTAGCTCCCGAGATCGGCCGGCGCTGCTCCGTGGGGAACCACCGCGAGCCCGTTCGACTTGTCGACGGTTCCGATCCGCTGCGGCGGCTCGAGCGCGCCGAACGCACGGCCGTAGGCGATCGACAGGTCGGACTTGGTGGGGAGCGCCGTCGACTCGGCGATCGCGATGTCGTCGAGGTGATCACCGTCGAAGTCCCCGCTCACGAACGCCTCGACGACACCGTTGGTCGTGATGCTCGTCACCGTGGTGCCGCCTCCTGGAGCGGAGCCCGCATAGGCCTGCAGATCCGGAAAGTCGGCCGTCGCCGCCACGATGTCCGGATAGCCGTCGCCGTTGAAATGCCCGATGACGGCATCGGTCCAGATCCGCTGGCCGTCGGCGGCGACGAAGACATAGGTCCCCGCGCTGCGGTCGGGGCCGGCATCGTTCCCCGCGTCGACGCCGGCATCCGCGCCCAGCGAGATGCTCGCGTGAACGGCGACGCCCGTGGGGAACACGAGGTCCGTCTTTCCGTCGAGGTTCAGATCGCCGGCCGCAAGCGGCATCGGGAGCGGCATCGGGAGCGGCGAGAGACCTACTACGGTCGGGGTCCAGGGCACCGGCTGGGAGAGCCCCGTTCCCGTGTCGTTGCCGTAGCTGATGAAGGGCCCCTTCGTCGTGTCGACGAGGATGTCGAGATGGTGGTCCTCGTCGAGGTCGGCGACGATCACTCCACGCTTGCCAAGCGTCTCGGGCACGACGAGCGACAGGAAGCCGTTCGGGCTGGCGCTGTCCCATCCGGAACGGCCGGTCGTCCCGATGACGCGGCACGGGGAGATCACGAAGACGCGCGCGCCGGCCGCGACCTGGGCGGCGATGACGACCTCGCCGCACGCCGAGGTCGTGCTGCCGTCGAAGACACGCGCCGCGACGATCTGTCCGCGCACATCGGTCGGCGCCGGTCCGTCCGGGATCGCGCGATTCAGCCTGCTCGATCCTCCGAGCTCGCCGATGAGGCTCCGCAGCACGGACCCGGCCGTCGGATCCTTCTGGAGGATCAGGATCGCGCTGTCGTCGCGTGCGTCCTTCGCCGTCGGAATGAGGACGTTGGGGAGCTGCGCGAAGACGAAGACGGGCGTCGCCTCGACGTTGGGCAGCGTCGCCGACGGGAACACCGCGGGCAGGAACGTTCGATCCGCGAGGCCGCTGACGACGCCGAGGCTACCTCCACCCTTGGCGTCGACGAGCCCGAACGCGATCGCGTCGCGCCCGTTGTGATCGTGATCGAACACGGCCGGCGCGACCGCAGCAGCGGGCAGCACCGCTACCTGCGCGAGACCACCGGCGTCGTCGAAGTAATGCACGCGAAGACGGCTCGCGCTTCGGTCACGCCGTCCCGATGCGACGAGATCGCGCCGGCCGTCGCCGTCGAAGTCACCGATATCGAGCTGCCTCGCGCCTCCGGAGACCGCGCCGAGCGCATCGTCGAACAGGCCCGTGGGCTGCCGGCAGATGTGCTTCACGTCGCAGCCCCAACCGTCCGGGCACGCCAGGTTGGTGCCGTCGGTCTGGAGGCCGCAGCGAAGATGGCACGCGAGCTCTCCGTCGGCCGGCGCACCGCAGCGAGCGTGCACGGTGTCTTTCGGGTCGTTCGGGAACGTGTCGCAGTCCTCCGTCGTCGTGTCGACGACGCCGTTGCCACACGTGTCGGGCGTGAGCTTGTCGAGCGATGCGCAGTCGAGCAAGAGCACGACGAAGCCGAGGAAGAGCGGCCGTAGCCGCGAGCGCGTTCCAGACATTCGTTTCAGAAGCCCTCGAGGTCCTTGTTGATCGGCTGACCAGCCGGCGTGACGCGACCCTGACGCTCGAGCGCGACGCGCACGGTGGTGTTGGCGGTCGGCGTCACGTGCACGTCCTTCGACTTGAAGCCCTTCGCGCTGACGGTGAGCGTTACGTGCGATCCGGACTCGAGCTTGAACGGACCGGGCGCGACACCGAGCTCGCGCGTGCCGTCCTTGACGACGGCATCCTTCGGCGCCCCCTCGATCCGAAGCTCGACCTCTCCGACGACGGCCTGCGCGCTCATCGCGGCGCTCGCGGCGCTCGCGACGCTCGCGACGCTGGCCGCAGCCGTGCCCGACGCCGTTCCGGCGCCGGTCGTCAGGCTCGCCGACGGCGGTGCGACGATGCCGGTCCCGACCGCCGCGGACGCTCCACGCGACCCGCGCGTCACGGCGAGCACCGCAGCAATGCCGACGAGCAGCCCGACGCACGCAACCATCACCATGCCGAGCCGCGCGCGTGATCGCCGCGCCGGAGCGACGTCGGCCTCGGAGGCGAGGAACGTGCTTCCGTTCGGCGATGCGTCACCGCCGGTCACCACGCGTGCGTGCGGCGGAGCCGGCAGCGACTCGATGGTTGGTCCGGTCGCCGTGCTCGAGAACGCGCGATCACCCAGGGTCGGGTGACTCGGAGGCGGGAGCGCCACCACGCCGGACAGCGCACCCGCGGCATTTCCGGCGGCCACCAGCGACTCGAGCGCTTCGCCCACCGACGCCGGACGACCCGACGGCTCCTTGGCGAGCATCCGCCGGATCGGCTCGTCGAGCTGCGAGGGCACTTCGGGACACACTGCCGATGCGAACGGCGGGTCCGCCGTCATGTGCTTGAGGAGCACGTCCATCGGCGAGTCACCGTTGAACGGCACTTCACCGGTCAGCACCTCGAACACCAGCGCACCGAACGCATAGATGTCCGTGCCGCGGTCGACGTCCTTGCCGCGGCACTGCTCGGGAGACATGTAATAGGGCGTGCCCATCGGCGTCCCGGTCTTCGTCTTGTGCTCGCCACCGCCACCGCCGCCGCCGTCGCTCGACGTGCCGAGCAGCTTCACGAGACCGAAGTCGAGCAGCTTCGCCTGCACGCCGCCGTCCTCGTCGAACACGAGGTAGATGTTCTCCGGCTTGAGATCGCGATGGAGGATCCCTTTGCCGTGCGCCGCGTCGAGCGCGCGCGTGATGCCGCGGAGGATCGGGAGCGCCTGGGCGATGGTGAGGCGCTTGTTCGACGCGAGGTACTTGTCGAACGGCGTGCCGTCGAGGAGCTCCATCACGTAGTACTGGCGGCCGTCGGCGAGCTGTCCGAACGCGAAGATGTCGATGATGTTGCGATGGCGGATCTGGTTGACCGCGCGCGCCTCGGCGATGAAGCGCGAGACCATCTGCGGGTTCGCCGAGAACTGCCGGCTCAGCACCTTGATGGCGGCGTGCTTGCCGATGACGGGATGCAGCGCGCTGAACACGGCGCCGAAGCCGCCCTCTCCGAGCTTGCCTTCGATGCGGTACTCGCCCACCACGTCGCCGGCCGCGAGCTCCTTGTCGACGTAGGCGAAGGCCGACTCCGGGACGAGCCCCGCGCCGTCGTGTACGCACGTGCTGACGGTGTCGGAATACTTCGTCATGCACGTGGGACAGATCGCCATCGCGTGACCGATCGTAGCAAGGATCGAGCGCGTCCCGATCGCTACGGAAGAGCCTCGAGACGAAGCCGCCGACGGCGGTCCGGTCACCCGTTCACGGCGGCCCGTGATCGATCATTCACGGACGGTCGCGTGTCCGGGGGTGGACGCGCGGGCGTCCCCCGGCCGCGCGCTCGAGCGTAAGCTCTATCCGACAACGTCCTTCGGTGTCGCCACGACCACGCGGTTCCGGCCGAGCCGCTTGGCCTCGTACATGGCCTCGTCGGCGCGCCGTTCCAGCTGCTCCGGGGTCTCGCGCTTGTCCCAGGTCGCGACCCCGATCGACACCGTCTGCTTGATGCGGATGGCGGCGTTGTCGGCCTCGAAGGGCTCGGAATGCAGGGTCTGCTGGATACGATGGCCCGTGGCGTGGGCCTGCGTCGCGCCGGTCGCGGGCATGATGAGGACGAACTCCTCGCCGCCCCGGCGAACGAGGACGTCGACCCGGCGGACCGCCTTCCGCACGCGGTCCGCGAACATCCGCAGGACCGCATCGCCGACGGCGTGCCCGTGCACGTCGTTGACGGACTTGAAGTGATCGAGGTCCATGTAGAGTACACTTACATCGCCCGACGACCGACTGGCCCGCTCCATCTCCTCGACGAGGCGCGGGTTCAGGTAGCGATGGTTGAACGCCATCGTGATGTCGTCGAACATGGCGAGTCGCCGGAGACGCGCGCGCTCGATGGGCGGCGCCGAGCAGTTTGCGAGCAGGCGCAAGAGGAGCTGGTCGTTGTCACCGAACGCCTCGGTGACCGGCGACGTGACAGCGAGCACGCCGATGACCTCGCCACTCGACCAGAGCGGCTCGGCGATGATCGAGCGGACCTGGAACGCCTGCCCATGCCCCTTCAGCCAGCGCGTGTCGTGCTCGACGTCGCCGATGCGCGCGGGCTGTCCGTGCTCGACCACCCAGCCGAGGATCCCCTCCCCGCGCTTGAAGTCCATCGGTCGTTCTTCCTCGCCGGTGCCGGAGCGCGCGCCCGAGAGCAGCGCGGTGCGCGCGGTGTCGAGCAGGCGGATCGACGAGTGATCGGCGTGCAGGAGATCGAGCGTGGCCTCGGTCACGGCCTTGAGGAACTCCTCGAGCGGCCGATCGTCGGTCAGCTGCGCCGTGAGCTGCAGCAGGACGTCGAGAGCATCGGGATCAGTGCGAGAGCTTAGTGCCATGAACGACGCGGCCGGTGCCTCGCCAGCACCATACTACGACCAAGGGCCGCAGAATCCGATCGCGGTGCCTAGCTCAGGCGCGACACGGGCGCGCAATGGATGGCAAGTGCGATTGCCGCGTGGTAGCGGCAGGAGACGCTCATGCCGGCGCCGTCCACACCTTCGGGAGATGCCTCCGCCGTCGCGGCCGACCGCGAACGGCCCATGCTCGACGCGGCCGGCGATGCGGTCATCGTGACCGATCTCGAAGGACACATCACCTCGTGGAATCGCGCCGCAGAGGTGCTCTACGGATGGATGGCGAGCGAGGCGGTCGGCCGCAACGTGCTCGACGTCACGCCGAGCGATCTCTCGCGCGACCAGGCGCAGCAGATCCTCGAGCAGCTCTCGCGTGGTCAATCGTGGCAAGGTCAGTTCGTCGTGCAACGTCGCGACGGAACGCCTTTCATCGCGCGCATCACCGACGCGCCGCTGCTCGACGCCGACGGGAAGCTGATCGGCATCATCGGCGTGAGCCAGGACGTGGGCGCCGCAGAAGGCGCGATTCGCCACCTCGCTTACCTCGCCGAGGCGAGTCGTCTGCTCGGCGCGTCGCTCGACTACGGCCGAACGCTCCAAGACGTCGCGCGCGTCCTCGTGCCGGGCTTCGCCGACACGTGCTCGGTGTTCATCGAGGAGGACGGCGTTCACCATCGCGTCGCCCAGGCGGCCCGCGGCGACGGCGTGGAGGACGCGCTCCGCGCTCTCCGCACCATGCCGACGCCGCGGGTCCTCACGCGGCTCTTCGCCGAGGTGATGGAGATGGGACGCGCGCGGCTCATCAACGACTATGCCGCCTATCTCGACAGCACCGACGAGGGCGATGCCGCGTACGCCGCCGTCATCCGCAGGATCGACGTCGCCGACGCCGTGATTGCGCCGATCCTCGTGCGCGGAAAGCCCATCGGCGCGCTGGCGGTCGGCGTTCTTCGTCGCGGGGACCGGCGCTTCGGCGCCGGCGATGCCACCTTCACCGAGGAGCTCGCGCATCGCGTCGGTGTCGCGATCGACAACGCGCGTCTCTACGGCAAAGCCGAGGCCGCGCGGCTCGCGGTCGAGCAGCGCGAAGCCTCGCTCGTGGAGGAGCGGAGGATCTTCGAGACGCTCTATCGCATCGGCACGTCGCTCGCGAACGAGCTCGACGAGCAGAAGCTGATCCAGCGCGTGACCGATGAAGCGACGTCG
>JAXDMI010000918.1:0-3053 GCA_034666145.1 Myxococcales bacterium
TCCGGTCGGTTGCCCCGCATCGGCCGTCATCATACCCGCAGCGCGCACGGCCGCCGCCTCGACACCACAGCAGCGGAGCGGTTAGGGTGTCGGCGTGATGGGCATTGGCGAGCAGCACGAGCGTGACGAGTCGAGGGCAGCAGCGTCACAGGTGCTACGACCGATGCGCTTCGGCGGCGAACGCCGTCAAGTGCTCGCGTTCGAGCCGCGAGGCGGCGCCGATCGGGACGAGATCGTGAGCGCCGCCGAAGACGCTTCGGCGCGTGCCGAGGAAGCGGGCGCCGTGCTCGCGTACGGCTTCGTTCCCGCGCGTGACGCGGAGAGCGTCTTCGATGCCCTCGGGTGGGAGTCACTCGGACCGGCGCCGCTCCTCGTGAGGCCGCTGCGCCTCTCGTCCGCGGCCGAGGCGTTCAAGCTGCCGGCCGCCGCGCGCTCGCTGTTCTCCGCATTGCCGCTCGTCGCGCCGTTCGGGCGCACGCGTCGTCCTGGGTTTCGCGAGATCGCCGTGAAGGAGCCGCGCATCACGCGCCTCTGGGATCGCTTCTCGATCGACGTGGGCGTCGCCCTCGAGCGCACCGCAAGCACCTTCGAGAAGCGTGTCTTCGAAGGCATCGAAGGCTCCGGCGAACGCGTGTTCATCTTCGAGGACGGCGATCGTTATGCCATCCGCGCGATGTGCGTCTTCGTCGTCAAGGACGACGAGCGCGGTCGCCACGGCTACGTCGTCGAGCTCCTGCACGATCGCAGCGTCACCGGCCTGCGCGCAGCGTCACATCTCCTCGGGCTTGCGCTGCGCGAGATGCTCGATGCCGGCGCCGACGCTGCGCTCGCCTGGTCGCTCCCCAGCTCGGGGAGCTATCCCATCTACGCGCGGCATGCGTTCTTCTCGCCGCCGGAGGCGTTCCGCAGCGAGGACCTGCGACTCGGCGTGCGCGCGTTCGATCCCGAGCTCGACGCGCTCGTCACGCAGCGCGACCGCTGGTACCTCAGCTATCTCGATCGAACGAGGACGTGACGCCCACGACGTGAAGGGGACGACGAACGCCCTCTATTTACGCCATACCGTCGCGAGCCACGGTTGCTCGGCGAGCGGCTTGCCCGCGGGACGGTAGTAGTGCGAGAGCTCCGTGAAGCCCGCCGCCGTCACGTAGGTGCGCCACGTCTCGAGCGTGTGGAACGCGCCATAGCGCCCGCCGGAGTAACCCTCGGTGTCGACGCCGCGCGGGTTCGAGCAGAACAAGACGCCACGCGGTCGTAGCGCGTCGCGCAGGGTGACGAGGACGCGCACGAGCTCCTGCGCCGGCACGTGGAAGAGCGACGCGTTCGCGAAGATGCCGTCGAACGAAGCCGGCTCGAGCTTCATGTCGAGGAAGCTCTGATGCATCACCTCGCAGCCCGTCGCCGCGCGCGCCATCGCGACGAAGCGCTCCGACGCATCGAGGCCGATCGCGCGGTGACCTTGCTTCGTGAACCACGCAAGGTCGCGACCAGGCCCGCATCCCAGATCGAGGATCGTGAACGGCGGCGCTCCCTCGATGGCGTCGAGCAGCGCAGCGTAGTTCTGCGACACGTCGTGATCGCGCGTGCCCTCCGCGAACGACTCCGCCTTGGCGTCATAGTTGGCGACGGTCTTCGCGACGAGCGCGGCGAGCTCTTCGGCGCTCAGCGGCGGTCGCGGTGCGGGTCCTTCAGCTGCCACTGCCGTCGTCTTCGAGAGACGCGCGCGCCAACACGGCGGCGACGTCGAGAGGGATCTTCGGGGTCTCCATGTCGCTGTAGTCGGGCGCGTCCATCAGCGCGATCGCGGCGTCGGGCGGGAGCGCATCGACGGTGTGCGCGTCGGCCAGCGGATCGAGCGGCGCGAGATCGGTGTCGGTCGACGACTCCTCGAGGAAGATCTCGATCCCGGGCAGCCGCGCCACCTTCGTGGACGCCGGCGCCGGACGCTGGAGCGTCGGCGAATCGTCGTCGTCTTCGTAGGGATCGGTGACCAAGGCATTCCTCGTTTAGCGCACAGCGACCTTCGAGAGCTCGTGTCCCATGAGCCATAGGACCAGATCTGACCAGCGAGCTTCATACAGGGTCTTACAGCCGAAGAATCAGCACAAGCGTGGTTCTGCTAGATTCGACGCGACCCGAGGTTCGAGCACGCATGAAGATTTCAGAGATCATCCCGACCGTGGCAGTCACGCTCCTCGTGGTCGTGGTCGCGTGTGGCAATCCTCCGCCGCCCGCCGCCGTCGACACGTCCGCGGCGGAGTGTCCGACCACGGGCGCGCGCGCCTGCAAGGACGCGACCGATTGCGGTCCCGAGATCCATTGCACCGGCGGACGTTGCTTCGCGAATCATCTCGGCTGCCCGTGCTCCGACAGCGCCGACTGCGGAGCGATCGGGCACTGCACGAAGGGCACGTGTCATCCGAATGCTGCCGGCGTGCCGTGCTCGCTTCCCACCGACTGTGGACCGCGCGCGCACTGCACCGCGGGCGGCTGCTACGCGAACACCACCGGCTCGCCGTGCTCGTCGGAGGCCGACTGCGGCGCAGGCTCGTCGTGCGTGAGCGGCACCTGCAACTGACGCATCGTTCGTTCTGCGCGCGACGTCCGCTGGCGCATGCGCTGCCAACGTGTGCCAGACGGCGAGGACCGTCGTGCACGGAGACGTCGCTCCAGCGACAAAAATAGGCATTTCGTGGAGATCGCGGGATGGCCCGCGGATTGCTCTGCCGCTCTCGATCATGACGAGGCTTTCGCTTCCTTCGCTCCTTTCGCTCCTCTCTTCGGCGGCGCTCGTCGTCGCGTGCGGTGGGTCCACGGCGTCGAACGTGAACGACGCGGACGCGGCGACCGGCACAGGCACCGGCGGTGGAAACGGCAACGGCAGCGGTGGTGGTGGTGGGGACGGCGGAGCGAGGGACGGCGCGACGAGCGCCGAAGGCGGCGCGGTCGACGGCGGCAAGAAAGTGGTGAAGCACGAGCCGGCCGTCCATCGCGCGACCGCCGCGGCGTGCTCGCATGACCGTGGCCCCGGCGACTTCGACACGCAGATCATG
>JAXDMI010000919.1:0-5606 GCA_034666145.1 Myxococcales bacterium
GCCCGCGATGCTCCAGGTCCCGGCGGATGCGTCGCATCAGCCGAATGTCAGAGTCCGTATCGACGAACAACTTGACCTCGAAGCGCGACCGGAGACGGTCATCGGCGAGGACCAGTATCCCTTCGACGACGATCACGGGGGCCGGGGCGATGCGGAGGCCCTCCTTGGCGCGGTCGTGGGTCGTGAAATCGTACGTAGGCCGGACGATGGGGGCGCCGGAACGCAGCGCATCGAGATGGGTCGTCAGGAGGTCGAGCTCGAGCGCGTCCGGGTGGTCATAGTTGACACTCGCGCGCTCGGTGAGCGGCAGGTGCGACTGCGACCGGTAGTAGTGATCCTGCTGGAGGAGGATCCCCTGCCCGTTCGGCAGCGCCTCCAGGATCGATTTTGCGATGGTGCTCTTGCCCGATCCCGATCCCCCCGCGATCCCCAGGACGAGCGGCGGCTTCCGGTGCGATGGGGGAGCAGCTGCGTTCACGGAGCCCTGACTAGCACACGACGCGCGCGAGGCGATCGGGATCCACGTTGCGACCGGTCAACACGACGACGAGGTCGCCGTGCTCGTGCTCGTGCTCGGTGCGTTTCTTCAGCGGGGGCGCAGACAGCACAGCAGCGAGCGCGACCGCTGCGCTTCCTTCGAGCGTGAGACCGAGCTCGCGGACGCCGAAGCGCATCGCGTTCGCGAGCTCTTCTTCGGTGACGACCACGGCGCCGGCGAGGACCTCACGCGCACGCGCGAAGCCGCGCACGGAGATGCCGCCTTCGAGGCCTTCGGCGAGCGTCACGGCGGGCGGGAGCGTCGTCACGGCGACACCGGTCTCGAGCGACTGCGCGAACGCGCACGATGCTTCGCTCTGCACGCCCCACACGCGCGACGTCGAGCTTCCGTCCGTGACGGCGAGCGCGAGACCGGTGGCGAGACCGCCGCCACCGATCGGCGCGTACACGAGCTCGGGGACCTTCCCGAGCTTCTCGATGATCTCGAAGCCGAGCGAAGCGCCGTTGCCGGTGAGCACGTCGAGATCGTCGTAGGGCGAGAGGAACGGAAGACCGCGCGTGCGCGCGAGCTCGATGGCCTCGGCCTCGGCGTCGTCGTAGCCCGTCGACTGCGCATGCACGACGGTCGCGCCGTAGCTCGCGATCTTGTCGGTCTTCGTCTTCGGTGCGCCGCGCGGGACCACGATGGTGGCCTTGGCGCCGAGCACCTTCGAAGCGAGCGACACACCAATGCCGTGATTTCCAGCGCTCGCGGCGATCACCTCGACAGGCGCGCCCTTCGCTGCGGCCACGAGCGCTTCCATCGCGAGCAGCGCGCCGCGCACCTTGAAGCTACCTGTAACCTGCATGCATTCGAGCGCGAGCCAGACACGCATCGACGCGCCGTTCACGTCCGCTCGCTCGATCGGCGCGCGGATGAGCGTCACCTCGCGGAGATGGGCTTCCGGAAAGCGCTTCGCGAGACCGCGCGCGCGAGAGAGATGATCGGCGCCGGGAAGCAGACCCGCTTCGAGGGTCGGGCGCGGCGAGCGGTTCTCGACGAGGCGCACGCTACCTGCGCTACTTGGCGGCGACGAGCCACGCGAGCGGACGGCGGTACGTGCTGACCATGCGATCGCTCGGGACCTCGTGACCCATGCCGGGCACGAGCTTCACCTTCACGGGGACCTTGTTCTTCTTGAGCGTGTCGCCGACCTTCACTGTGTTCTGGGCGACGCCGTCGTTCTCTCCGGTGAGGAGATACACGCGGCGCACCTTGCGCTTCTCGGCGTCGAGCGCCTCGGTGACGTCTTGCTGCCAGTACTGATCACTCGCGCCGAGGATGAGCCACTTGGTCCAGGTGCTCTGGTCCTTGAGACCGACCTGCATCGCGACGAACGCGCCTTCGCTGAAGCCGATGAGCACGTTGCCACGACGCTGCACGCGGCCGTGATACTTGGCGCGGAGCGCCGCGACCGTGGCGTCGATGACCTTCTCCGCATCGCCGGCGCCGGTCGACCACGTGCGACCGCCGCTGCCGTTGTCGCCGGGACCGGCGGGACACACCACCCAGCCGAACTGGCTCCCGACCTTCGCCCACTTGCGACAATCCTCGGCGGGGTTCCCGCCGCGACCGTGCAGATACATGAGGATGGGACGCGGGCCCTTCGCGCGGGGCTTGAAGTAGAACGCGTCCGGCTGGCCCGGGATCTCGAGATGGAGCGCCTCACCGATGGCTGCGCCGGTCTTCGCGTGCGCCGCGCGCGGCATCATGGCCAGCGCGACGAACGCGGCGATCAGCGCGCAGGCAAAGACGAAAACGGGGCGGAAGAGGCGACGCATGGATGGTCGAGCGGACGGGTCCGGCAGCATAGTCGACGGCGTCCCGCGAGCAAGGGTCGTCGGCCGCACCGTAAATCGACGGTTTTTTGGTGGGCGGCCCGCGCTCAGTCGCGTCGGAGCTTCGAGCCGAGGGCCTCGCCGAGGATGCGGGCGTCGTCGTCGGAGGCGGGCCACGCGACGCTCTGCTCGGCGTGGCGGAGGTTCTGCCCGTCGGGATCGCAGATGAACGCGCGGAGATGCAGCTCGATGACGCCGCCGGTCGGGCTCGAGAGAACGCGTCGCTCACCATAAGCGCCGAGCGGCGTCTTGCAGTCGCCTTCGAGCGCCACCATCACGCCGCGTTCGGCGGCGACGCATCGGCTCGTTGCTTCGTCGTGCAGCGGCGCGAGAAGAGCGATGGTCGAGGCGTCGTCGATTCGACACTCGATGCCGAGCGCGCCCTGACCTACCGCGGGCAGCGAGATCTCCGGCTCGAGGACCTCGGTGGCGCGGTGCTCGAGGCCGAGTCGCACGAGCCCGGCGCGCGCGAGCACGATGGCGTCGTACTCGCCTTCGTCGACCTTGCGGAGGCGCGTGTCGACGTTGCCGCGCATCGGCACGATGTCGAGATCGGGACGCGACGCGCGCAAGCTGACCGCACGACGAAGGCTGCTCGTGCCGACCTTTGCGCCCTGCGGCAGCGCATGGAGACCGCCGTGCTTCGGCGAGACGAGGACGTCACGCGCGTCTTCACGCTTCGGGATGCAGGCGATGAAGAGCCCCGGCGGCAGCACGCCCGGAACGTCCTTGATCGAGTGCACCGCGAGATCGGCGCGACGCTCGAGGAGCGCCTCTTCGATCTCCTTCACGAAGAGACCCTTGCCGCCGACCTCGGAGAGCGGCCGGTCCTGGATCTTGTCGCCGGTGGTGACCACCTGCTCTTCGATCATCTCGAGATCGGGATGCGCCGCCGAGAGCCGAGCGACGAACGCGCGGCACTGCGCGAGAGCGAGAGCCGATCGGCGGGTGGCATACGTGAGCTTCATGGCGAGGTTCGAACGATAGCGCGTCTCTTCGTCACTGCATCGCCGAGCAGGAGAGCACGACGCGCTCGCCCGTCCCGCAGACCGGGACACTCGGGCTCGTGTCGCAGTGGTCGACGGACGTCGAGTCCGCGTCGCAAGGGAGGCCGCACACGCAGAAGTGATCGAGCTTCTTCGATTGGCAACACGCCGGGGGGAAGGACGCTACGTCGCACGTGCGAGGGAAGCTCCGGTCGGTGTCGGTACAAGTGCAGCCAATGCTCGACGCGGAGTCGGAGCCACACTTGGTCTTCGTCGGGACATGGCAGGCGCAGTAATCTCCGACCCCGGGAAAGCCCGCGGTCGCGCAGCAGGTGGCGGGACCGCCGGTATCGGTCTGTCGATAGCTGTTGTCGCACGAGGTCACCGAGACGGACGGCGAACCGCCGGACTCGGTCACGAACGCTCCGTCCGTCCGACAGATGCAGCCTCCGGTCGCGCCGGTCCCATTGACGTGACACTCGAGCGCGCCGGTGATGCCCGTGGCGGTGCCGTTCGGGTTGCTCTTCGTCGTCCCCGAGCACGCCACAGAGACGTGCAGCAGAACGAGGAGAAGCCCGAAAAATACAACGGCCTTTATGTGCATTCTACACTTTCTCTTTGGACCTAAGGCGCGGGGGCTTCAGTGCGGGAGGCGGTCGTTGTCGCGCTCGTCGTCCTCGAGGGCGAGCGCGGGCGCGGCTTCGCTCGAGGACTTCAGGGTGCGAGAGTCGCGGTCGCGTTCGTCGGGGGCCTCCGCGAGCGCAGGAAGATCGAACAGGTGATGCACGGCATGGACGAGATCGCCGGCATCGCTCGACGACGCGGCATGCTTGAGGCGCGTCGTCGGCGCATGGAGCAGCTTGTTGGTGGCGCTCTCGATCATCTGCGCGAGCGCTGCGCGATCGCCTTCGGTGAGGTGCTTGAGGCGACCGCCCAGGCTTCGATCCAGCTCCGCGACCAGCACGCCGCGCGTCCTCGCGCGGAGCGCCACGACGGTGGGATTCACGTTGAGGCCACGTGCCCACGACGCCCACTCCGCGAGCTCGGCGTCGACGATGGCCTCGGCGAGAGCCACCTCGCCGTGGCGCGCCTTCATGTTCTCGGCGACCTCGGCCTCGAGGTCGTCGACGTTGTAGACGTAGACGTTGTCGAGCCGGTGGACGTCGGGCTCGATGTTGCGCGGCACCGCGATGTCGATGAGGAAGAGCGTCTTGCCCTTCCGCTGCTTCATCACGCGCTTCACGAGGTCGCGCGTGATGACGAAGGTCTTGCTCGAGGTGCTCGCGACCACGACGTCGGAGATGACGAGCTCCGCCTCGAGCTGATCGAGCGGAGCTGCGGTGCCGCCGAAGGTGGCGGCAAGCGTCGCGGCGCGGTCGAAGCTGCGGTTGCACACGCGGATCGACCTTGCGGTCTTTCCCAGGCTTTTTGCCGCTTGTTCGGCCATCTCGCCCGCGCCGACGAGCAAGACGGTGCTCGTCGCGAGATCGCCGAAGATGCGCTTCGCGAGATCGACGGCGACGCTCGAGATGCTGACGAGGCCGGCGCCGAGCTGCGTCTCGTGGCGCACGCGCTTCGCGACGGTGAATGCACGATGCACGCACCGCGCGAGGTGGCTGCGGAGGGCGCCGGCGGCGACGGCGGCGTCGTAAGCGTCCTTCACCTGGCCGAGGATCTGCGGCTCGCCGAGCACCATCGAGTCGAGGCTGGCCGCGACGCGGAAGATGTGACGGACCGCATCGTCGCCGCTCTTCTCGTAGAGCCAGTCGCTGAGGTCGTCGACGCTCGACGCGCCGAGCTGCTCGCGAAGGGCCTCGCGAATGGCGCGCGACGCGGCGTTCGTGGCCTCTTCGAGGGTCTTCGCAGGCTTGGCGAGGCCCACGATCTCCACGCGGTTGCACGTGGAGAGGAACATCGCCTCCTCGAGCTCGGGCCTCGCAGCGAGGCGAGCGAGGAGCTCGGGGAGGATCTCCGCGCCGGCTGCGAAGCGCTCGCGGACGTCCACCGGCGCGGTCTTGTGCGAGACCCCGATGACGACGACCGGCAAGCTCACGGCTCCACCGGCGGCGCGGTGACGGGCGAGACCGGCGAGACGCGCGTGAGGAGCGGTGCGGACGGCGCCGGCACGACGGCGACCGCGTGCGGCGGATCCTTGCGCACCAGGTACACGACGAGCACGAGGACCGCGAAGCCGAAGCCCGCGATGGTGCCGTACGCAGCGCGACGACCACGCCAACCCGCGGC
>JAXDMI010000920.1:0-2918 GCA_034666145.1 Myxococcales bacterium
ACTTCTACGCCGTCAACCCGAAGGGCTACGTGCCCGTGCTCGAGCTGCCGGACGGTTCGATCCTCACCGAGGGTCCGGTCATCGCGCAGTACCTCGCCGACCTGAAGCCCGAGAGCAAGCTGCTGCCGCCGGCGGGCACCCTCGAGCGCACGCGCGTGCAGGAGTGGCTCAACTACGTCGGGACCGAGCTGCACAAGGGGTTCGGCCCGCTCTTCAGCGACGCACCCGACGAGTACAAGACGAAGGTGAAGCAGACGCTCGCGAAGAAATTCGACTTCGTGTCGAGGTCGCTCGAAGGAAAGCAGTACCTCACCGGCGACACGTTCACGGTGGCCGACGCGTACCTCTTCACCATCCTGCGCTGGTCGTTCCCGAAGAAGATCGACCTGCCGCGACTGCTCGCCGAGTACTTCACGCGCGTCTCGGACCGACCGCACGTGAGAGAGGCGCTCGACGCCGAGAAGCTCGCGATGCCGGGGCACGACGCGAAATAGCGACGCGCAACGAGCCTTCAAGTGCTCGTAACGACGGACTCTTCCGAGAATCGGAAGGGCCCGGCGTTTTGTTTGTCACCAGACCGGGTCCCGTTTGCGTTGGCCCTGCGAACCCCACGAAAGGTCGCAGACGATGACGCTAGCCTGGAACTCCGCGAACGCCCGCTCTCCCTACCGGATGCCCTCCGCCCGCTCCAACGATGAGGCGTCGCTCGGCGGCGCCGAGATGCTCACGCCCGACGGACGGTCGCTTCCGCTCGCGGCGGCGAAGCTTCGCGTCGTCGCGGGCGGCGGCCTCGCGCGCGTCGTCCTCGAGCAGACGTTCGAGAACCCGTACGACGATACGCTGCGCGTCACCTACAAGATGCCGCTCCCCGTCGACGGTGCCGTGAGCGGCTACGCCTTCCGCATCGGCGAGCGCACCATTACCGGGCGCGTCGATCGCAAGGAGAACGCGCGGGCGCGCTTCGAAGCCGCCATCGTCCAGGGCAAGACCGCGGCGCTCCTCGAGCAAGAGAAGGCCGACATCTTCACGCAGGAGATCGGCAACATCCCGCCGCACCAGAGCATCGTCTGCGAGATCACCGTCGACCAGCGGCTCGCGTGGAAGCCGGAAGGGGAGTGGGAGCTGCGGTTCCCGACCGTCATCGGTCCGCGTTACATCGGCGCGACCGTCAGCGAAGCCGACCGTCGCGCGTCGCACGTCGAGCTCGCGCAGGGCAGCGTTCGTGGTCGCGTCCATCTCGAGGTCACCATCGACGACGCCATCATCGAGGGCCGTCGCGCCGAGTCGCCGTCGCACGCGCTGCATACGCGCCCCGACGGCGTGGTCGAGCTGCTCGATGCCGCGGGCGGCCGGCTCGATCGCGACGTGGTGGTGCGCTGGGCCGTGGCAACGCGCGACGTCGGCCTTGCCGTGCAGGTGGCGCGTCCCGCCGGCGGCACGGCCAACGGTCGCAACGCGTACGCGCTCTTGTCGATCGTCCCGCCCGCACCCGACGCCGGCTTCGAGACGATGCCGCGCGACCTCATCGTGCTCCTCGACACGAGCGGCTCGATGGGCGGCGGCCCGCTCGCGCAAGCGAAGCGCGTCGTCGCTGCGCTCATCGACTCGCTGACCGACGTCGATCGCCTCGAGGTGATCGAGTTCTCGATGCGCGCGAACCGCTACACGCGGTCGCCCGTGCCCGGCACGAAGCGCGAGAAGGAGAAGGCCGTCGCTTGGGTCATGAGCCGCGAGGCCAACGGCGGCACCGAGATGCACTCGGCCATCGTCGATGCGCTGCAGGGCGTTCGGCCCGGAGCGCAGCGGCAGGTCGTGCTCGTCACCGACGGCTACGTGGGCGGCGAAGAGCAAATCGTCACGCTGCTCCACGAGAGCCTGCCCGAATCGTGCAGAATGCACGTGGTCGGCGTGGGCTCCGGCGTGAATCGCACGCTCGCCGCGTCTCTGGCGCGCGCCGGGCGCGGCGCGGAGGTGCTGGTCGGCCTCGACGAGGATGCGGAGAGGTCGGCGAAGAACCTCGTCGACAAGACGCGCGCGCCGGTGCTCACCGACGTCAGCGTCTCCGGTGACGCATTCCTCGACTGCGCGCCGGAGCACGTGCCGGACGTCTTCGCGGGCGCGCCGGTGCTCGCCGCGCTGCAGGTTCGTCCGAGCGGCGGAGAGCTCGTCGTGCGCGGCAAGCTCGCGAACGGACGCTGGGAGCAGCGCATCCAGGTTCGCGCTGCAGACCCCGGGGACGGCAATCCTGCCGTGGTGAAGCTCTATGGCCGCGAGCGCGTGGCCGATCTCGAGATGCGCTGGACGATCGGCAACGAAGTGCAGGCGATCGATCGCGAGATCGAGAGCATCGGCATGGTGTTCCAGATCGCGACGCGTCGCACGTCGTGGGTGGCGATCGACGACGATCGCAGCGTCGACCCGCGCCGCGGTACGCGTCACGAGGAGATCCCGCAGGAGGTTCCGTACGGCACGACCATGGCGAGCTTCGGCGGTGTGGCGCTCGCCGGTCCCGCGCTGTTCGGCAGCGTCACCGCAGCAGGGACCGTCCGCCCGTTCGCGATGTCGCTCGCATCGCCGGCGGCAGCGATGGGCATGGGCTTGCCGCGGCCGGCCGGGGGAGCGCCGCCGCTGGCGGAGCGTGCCGCGAGCGCCGGGAGCATCTACGACGAGTCCGACGACGACCCGTCGATGGTGACCGCCTCGTCGACGGCCACGTACACGGCAGCGTCCACGTCGGTTCGCTCGGGCTCGCCTGCGGACGAGCCGATGAGCGACGAGTCGGAGACGCTTCGACCGCCGCCTCCGGCAGCGCAGCAGCAACAACTGCAGCCGCACCCGCAGCAGCCGCGGCATCATCCGGCCTCGTCTCTGTCGGGACCGCTCGAGGCACATGCGCGGGCACCGCTTGCGGCGCGGCC
>JAXDMI010000921.1:0-12058 GCA_034666145.1 Myxococcales bacterium
GGACTGTCAGGACCCGAATCGTGGCCCGCTCACACGATCACGCGGACTTGCGGATTGTCAGGACCCGAATCGTCGCCCGCGCAAACGATCACGCGGACTTGCGGATTGTCAGGACCCGAATCGTCGCCCGCGCAAACGATCACACGGACTTGCGGATTGTCAGGACCCGAATCATCGCCACGCTCGGCGCCGGACGGACGGGGTCGAGGCGCGAGGTCGGCCGCGGAAGATCCTACGCGCGTTGCGGGATCTCGGGCGCGACCTTGAAGAACGCGTTGCGCTCAGGGTCGTTGTAGCTCGCCCAGTCTGGAGCCCACGGCGTGATGTGAACGCCGCCGGTCCCGCCGCCGCCTTCGCCGGCGATGGTCAGCGCCATCGGCGTCACGTCGCGATACGTGCTCTCTGCAGGCAGATCGCCGTTGTCGCGCCCGCCCGCCGAGAACAGCGTGAAGAGCCGCGCATGATCGTCGTCGTCGTACGACGCCGTGAAGCCGGGCAGCACCTTCTCGTGGCCGCGCACCATCGTATGCGAGCCGACGCGCTGCATGAACGCGCGAAACTGCATGCGCCCGAAGGCGAAGCGCGAGGCCTGATCCTGCAGGTCGGCGGGAATGACGTCGGCGGTGCTGGGATCGCTCCACATCATCTGGAAGCGGATGTCCGCGTCGTTCAACGACGACAGGTCCTTCCAGCGTTCCTTCACGAGGCGGTCCTTGGGAATGCCCCCGTGCACGAAGAAGAAGCGATCGAAGAGCAGGCTGTTCGGCATCTCTTCGAAGAGCATCCGGTAGTGACGGAAGACGTCGATGGGCAAGAGCGGCTTCAGCGTGTTGATCGCTTCGGCCGGCTTCACGCCGCCGTACATCGTTCCGTTCACCTCGACGTAGTACTCGTGATTGCCGCGCAGCATGACCACGTGATCGGGCGCGGTCACGAAGAGCTGCATCGCGGTGCGCAGCACGCCGTTGATGCTGAAGAGCCCGCGATCGATGTAGTCGCCGAGCAGGACCAGGAGCGGGAACGGCTGCGTCGGGTCCTTGCGATACGCGTCGACCTTCTCGAAGAACTTCGACTGCAGCACCGTCGCCTTGAGGATGCTGTAGCAGCCGTGCAGATCGCCGAGCACCGTGAGCTCGTACTTCTCGCCGGGCTTCGGCATCCGCACGTAGACATGACCGTCGAGGAACGGCTCGGTGCCCGCGAGGTCGGCGATGTTCTTCTTGCCTGTGAGTCGGCCCGCGCCCTTCTTGCGCTGCTCGGCGAGGACCGCGAGGGCGCGATCGATGAGCTGCCGATCGGCTCCGACCTGTCGACCGATGGTCTCGGGGTCTGCCGAGAAGTGGAACTCGAACGGCTTGAAAAACGGGTGATCGACGGTGCTCGGCAACGAAGCCCGCGGCGCGTCCACCACCACGGATTGCGCGCTGTCGCCGTCGTCCACGGCGATTTCGATCCCGAGATCGCCCTCGAGGAGATGCGCGAGCTCGCCACGGAACTGCACCTCGGCGGGGTGCGCGACACCGTCGGCGAGCAGCAGGTGATCGATCAGCCCCATGAGCTGCTCCTGCCCAGGCCGATCGAACATCTGGAAGATCTCGAAGCAGCGGACCTTGAGCTTCGCGTGTACGAACGCCTTCGGGTCTTCGCCCTCGGAGACGCTCTCCGTGAAGAGGTCCTTCACGTTCTGATCGATGCCCTCGAACACCTCGTGGAAGTGCCGCGTGTACTTGGTCACGACGTCGTCGACGACGTCCTTCGCGGCATCGGGCATCGCATCACGCGCGCGATGCTCGATGAGCTGTCGGATGATCTCTTTGACGAAGCCCTTCTCCTGGGCGTCGAAATCACCGTCGATGTAGCCAAACGTCACGAGGTAGAAAATCACCGCGTGCATCTGGTGCTCGGCGCGCTGCGGGTCCGTGCTGAACGTGATCACGTCCAGCACGATACCCGCTCGATAGCGTCACCGCACGTCAGAGCGGATGCTTCGTCGAGCAGGCGCCATTCGGGCCGCTGCCGTTGTCACCACCGCGGACCCAATGGCCCGCCTGGCACTGGTACCAGAGGTTGTCGAACTTCGATTCGACGCAGGTCTTGGCGTCCACCATCTCGGCGAGCGTGCCGGAGTAGCAGCCGCCGTCGGCGCTCGTGTCGGCCGGATCCGGAGTCGCGCTGTTGGTCGAGCCGGAGCTGCTCGGCGCCGGGTAGCGGTCGCATTCGGAGCGATGCTTCTGGTAGCCGTACCAGGCGTTGCTGCCCTGCGACTTGTAGATGCGGAGCGCGCACTTGGTGTTCGTGGTCGCGTCGTAGAGACCTGCGGCGGTGCTCGGGCAGCCGGCATCGTGGAAGTGCGTGCTGTTCACCTGGAACAAGCCGTAGTCGACGCTTCCGTTGTTGTTCCGGTTCGAGGCGCGCTCGTAGAAGTTCGACTCGTACTTGATCGTGCAGAGCATCTTGCCGACGACCGACTCGGGGAAGCCGGCTTGACGGATCAGCGTCGCGGCCTCGCGTTCGGAGAGCCTTCGACCGGCGAGGAGATGGTCCTGCGATTCGCCGGTGGCCTCCGCGGAGGGATCGCCCGACGTATCGGCGGCACAACCAGCGATCGTCGTCAGCGTGACCACCGCGACGGCGAGCAGACGAACATGAATCTGACCCATGCCCACACCATCAGCAAAGGTCGGACCGTGTGCGTCGAACCAGTCAAGTCATCGGGATCGCTCGTCTTTCAAAATCGATAAGCACGCTCATCGATCCACCGTGGGTGGAAACCCTGGGGTCGGAGGATCCATGGCAGGTCTGCGGCCCCCACGATCGAGATCATCCCGATCGCCACACGCCGTCGGTTCGATCCGCCCGCTTCGGGACGTGGCTCATCGCGTGCTCGGCCATCGCCGTGATGGTGAGGCTCGGGTTCACGCCGAGGTTCGCCGGGATGATCGAGCCGTCGACGACGTAGAGATCCTCGTAGCCGAACGCGCGGCTCTGCGGGTCGACGACGCCATCGTCGGGCGTCAGGCCGATCGGGCAGCCACCGAGGATGTGCGCGGTCGAAGCCTTGTTGAGGAGCACCTCGATGGTGCCGCTCTGCGGAATGCCGCCGCCCATCTTCGCGGCCATCTTCTTCGCGACCAGGTTGGCGACCGGGATGTAGACGGGAACCGGCGGCCCGTCGCCGCGATCGCTGTCGAGCTTCTTGCCGAACGGCCAGTACCAGCGACGGCGCAACGTGTAGCGAAGGTGGCTGTCGACAGGCTGCATGACGAGGAGGATGGCCGTCTTCCGCGCCCAGCCGAACGGGATCATCGTGCGGAGGAACTGGACGGGATGCTTGATGACCGTCCCGATCCAGCGCAGCCAGCGCGGGATGCTGCCGCCGCCGCCGGTCAGCACGGTGACGAGCGGCGCCATGGCATCGGAGCCCGCGGGATAGCGGACCACCTCGATGTGCGTCTTGTCGTCGATGTACACGCCGCTCGTGATGGCGATGCCCTTCGAGTAGTCGACGCCCTTCTTCTGCGATTGCACCGTGAGGAGCGCTTCGCTGTTCGTGCGCAGGTAGCGACCGAGCTGCTCGGACAGCTTGCCGAGCGAGCCCTTCTCCTTGCAGCGCATGAGCAGGTTCACGGTGCCGTACGACCCGCCCGAGACGACGACGCCGCGCGTGCGGATGATGCGTCGCGGATGCATGAGCCCCGTCGACCTCTCGACCGTGAGCTCGTAGCCGCCGCCCTCCAGCGGCTTCACGTCGATCACGCGCGACTCGGGAAAAATGGTGGTTCCGCGCTTCTCCGCGAACCAGAGATAGTTCTCCTCGAGCGTGTTCTTCGCGCCGTGACGGCAGCCCACCATGCATCCGCCGCAGAGGATGCATCCCGTGCGCGCGGGCCCTTCGCCGCCGAAGTAGGGATCGGGGACGGTCTTGCCCTTCTCGCCGAAGTACACGCCGACCGTCGCGCGATGGAACGTGTCGCCGCGGCCCATGTCCTCGGCGATCTCCTTCAGCATGAGATCGGTCTCGACGATGACCTCGCTCGGGACCGCGCCGAGCATGCGCTTGGCCTCGGCGTAGTGAGGTGCGAGCACGCTCTTCCAGTCCATGCCGACCCAGCGCACGTCCTCGAAGGCCTTCGCGGGTGGAACGAGCAGCGTGTTGGCGTAGACGAGGCTCCCGCCGCCGACGCCCGCGCCGTGCAGGAAGAACGCGTCCTTCACGAGCGTCATCTGGAGGATGCCGTACATGCCGAGCCACGGCTTCCAGAAGTACTTGGGCAGGTTCCAGTTGGTCTTCGGGAAGTCCTCGCGCTTCCAGCGCTTGCCCATCTCGAGCACGGCGACGCGATAGCCCTTCTCGCTCAGGCGCAGCGCGGAGACGCTGCCGCCGAAGCCGGAGCCGACGATCACGAAGTCGTAGTCGAAGTCGGTCACGAGACGATCACCCTCGACGAGGTTAGCCCGCCGCGGCCATGAGCGGGGTAGGATGGCAAGACGCCCGATGGCTCGACCGGCGCCGCCTTCGATTGCTGACCTGTTTCCCGCCGGCACTGTTCTAGGCGGGAAATATGCGCTCGGCGGCCAGCTCGGCGCCGGCGGAATGGGCATGGTCTTCGAGGCCACCGACGAGCACGGCCGAGCGGTCGCGGTAAAGACGCTGCTCGTCGGACCGGGGGCATCGGCCGCTGCGGCAGAGACGCGCGCGCGCTTCGACCGTGAGATCGACGCCACCGCGCGCCTCCATCACAAGAACGTCCTCACGCTGCTCGATCACGGCGTCGACGACGCCACGGGCGCGCCCTATCTCGTCATGCCGCGGATGCGCGGCGAGGACCTCGGGCAGCTGCTCGCGCGCGTGAAGCAGCTCGAGCCGAGCGTCGCCGTTCCGCTCGTCTTGCAGGCGTGCCGAGGTGTCGCCGCGGGTCATGCCGCGGGGATCATCCATCGCGACATCAAGCCGTCGAATCTCTTCCTCGAAGAGGAGGACGGGCTCGTGATCGTGAAGGTTTCCGACTTCGGGCTCGCGAAGGTGCAGGACGCCGGCATCGATTCTCTGACCAACTCCGGCGCGCTCATGGGAACGCCGCACTACATGTCCCCGGAGCAGGCGCAGGATGCGAAGCGCGTCGACGCGCGCACGGACGTCTACTCGCTCGGCATGGTGCTCTATCACGCGCTCACGGGCGCCCCGGCGTTCACGAGCTCGGGCGCGTTCATGGGCTTTTTGGTGGGCCAGACGGCGGTGGCGCCCGTGCAGCAGAAGGCGCCGTGGGTGACCGCCGAGATCGCGCGCGTCGTTCACGCGGCCGTGCTGCGCTCCGCCGATGCGCGCTGGCCCGATCTCGGCGAGCTCGATCTCGGTCTCGTGATGGCGGCCGGATTCGAGATGGCGAACGCGCCGCTCTACAAGGCCTCGCTCGCGCCGCTCTCGCGGTCGACGCGCGCCGACGCGGCACCGCGCGCCGAGCTGCCGGCGCACTGGCAAGACCTGCTGCGTCGCTGAGCGACCCTCGACGTCAGGCCGCGGCGCGGAACACGACGGCCGGCGGACACGCGAGGAGCGTGCGGAGCTCGGTGACGGGCGTCGCCCAGTGCTTCTCCCAGCGAAACGTCGCGAGGAAGCCGGTGCGCTCACCGCGCTCGAACGCCTCGCGGAGCGCGCGCGTCTGCTGCGGCCACTGGAACGCCCAGCGCACGGTGCCGAAGAGCGCGATGATGAGCGAGCTCGGCGCATGCGTCTGCCCGTACGTGAATGCCTGGAGCAGGACCTCGCCGCGCACGTCCGGCGTGTAGCCGGTGAGCACGTGCCAGAGGTCGTGCGTCTGGCGCATCCGCAGCATGACGTACGCCGCGCGCTCGTCGCCGATGTCCGGGAGGGACTCGAACGCATCGGGCGTGATGCCGTTGTCGTCGAGGAAGCGGGCGTACTCGCGGCCGAGCGTACCGTCGGGCAGAGCGCGCAGCGCAGCGAAGTCGACGCTCTTGCGATCGATGCGCGGCTGATCGCGGAGGAGCGCACGACCGGCCTCGTCGTCGTCGATGCGCGTCATCGCGCGCGCGACCGCGGGGAGGTTCACGGTCTGCGCGAGGACGAGCACCTCTTCGAGACGGCTGGGATCGCGCGCAAGCCGCGAGAGCGAGCGCACGACAGTACGAACGCGCGTGGACACGGACGGGATGCGGATCGTGGAGGGCGTGGCCGGCGCGGCATCGCGGGCGTCGTCGCGAGAGGCGGAACGGGCGACGCGGCCGGCGACGTAAACACTGCGGGCGCTGCGGCGGGGATCGAGAGCGAGGTTCATGGCGAGCTCCTTTGGTCCTGGTCCTGTTGTCAGAGTTGACAATAGGACTGGGCCCGCTGTTGTCAAGGATGCCAATGACGTTTACGCTTCGTCTCGTGCCCTCCGCATCGAAACGGCCCGCGGCCCCGACAAAAAGGGTGCGCCGTACGCCGGAGGAGGCCCGGACCCTCATCCTCGATGCCGCGGATCGCGTCTTCGCGCGGCACCTCCCGGACGCCGTCGGTCTGAAGGAGATCGGCAAGGAAGCGGGCGTGAGCCATGCGCTCGTGACCCATTACTTCAAGACGTACGCGGGCCTCGTCGAGGCGGCGCTCGAGCGGCGGTTCGCGCGCCTCCGCGTGTCGCTCGTGAACCAGCTCTTCGGGGTGCTCGACGCGAAGGCCGGCGTCGCCGAGATGCTCGCCGCCTATCGCGCGGCGATCACGCGGGACGCTGCCGATCCCGTGACGGTGCGCTTGGCGGCGTGGGCGATGATGAGCGGCCGCACCGCCGAAGAGGATTTCTTCGCGCATCGCGTCCAGGGGCTGCGGCTCCTCGCCGATGCCCTCGAGTCGCGCACCGACGCGCCACGCGAGGACCTCGAGTTCTGCCTCGTCGCCTCGTTTGCGATGTCGGTGGTCTGGACGGTCGGCGGGCCCGCCCTCTCCGGCGCCCTCGGAAGAAAGAGCGCGAAGGGCGGCGACACGCGCTTCGACGACCGCGTCACGCGCATGATCGACCTGTATTTGCGCGATGCCGCGAGCAGCTCGCGTTAGCTCGGACCTGGTGCCTTAGCGTGACTCGCGCGCCGCCGCCGGCCGGTTGCGGCGCGCGCCCGCAGATGCCATGTTCCCGGTCGATGGCCCTGACGTCCCCCCGCCCCGCGAATCCTGGGGATTCCTCAGGTGGAACGCCGCACGCGGACGAGCGGATCATCCTCTTCGTCGAGGACGTGCTCGAGCAGCGCGAGGCGGCGATCGTCCTGCTCCGTGATCGGGGCTACGTCGTCGTCGAGGCCACCGACGGCGGCCAGGCCGTGAGACAAGCCACCAAGCAGACGCCCGACGTCGTCGTGATGGACGTGTCGTTGCCCGTGATGGACGGCATCGAGGCCATCCGGCGCATTCGCGCGCTCGCGGGAAAGAAGCGTCCGTACGTGATCGTGATGAGCGGCCAGCTCGACGCGCGGACGAGGCAGCTCGCCTTCGAGGCGGGGTGCGACCAGTACATCACGAAGCCGTGCGGTATCGATGCGCTCGCGGCCACGGTCGACGCGTACTTCGTGAAACGCGACGGCGCTTAGGCGCACATCGCTCGTCGAGAAGCCGCCACGGCCGACACGAAAGGGTGTCTTATGGACGCGGGACGCCGAATCACCGGCGGTCCATCACGCGGACAGGATGGCGAGCCATGGGCGACAAATCTCCGAAGGCGAAGAACAAGGCGAAGAAGCAGGACACGCAGAACAAGAACCAGAAGCAGGCCGATGCGAAGGCGAAGTCCACGCCCGCGGGCGGCCAGAACGCCGGCAAGAAGAAGGGCTGATCGCGCTTCCCGTCCGCCGCGACGCCGCTATCCGCGTCGCGCGCAGACGGCCCGCGCCGCAGGACGTGGTCGACGCCATCTGCGCTTCTGCCCGCACCCCCGCCGGTGCTACTAGATCGACCCGAATGCCCTGGCCCCTTAGCTCAGCTGGATAGAGCAGGTTATTTCTAATGATCAGGTCGCTGGTTCGAATCCAGCAGGGGCTGCCACTCGCATACGCGGACACGGGACGTCTCGACTATGCTCCGCCGTTCGATGGGAACGGCCTCTGAAGGATTGCGTAGTGAGGTCCTGACGGCGGCGTTCGACGAGGCGCTGAAGGGCCGGCCCGACCGTCTCTACGTGCAGCTCGGGATCCAGTCCGGGCTACCCGGCACGCGGATGAATACGATCCTCGCGCAGGGCTTCGCCAGCGAATGCGCCGCGCGCGGGAAGGTCGCCGACAAGCTGATCCTCGCGATGAGCCAGCTGCCCGAGAATGCGCCCGGCCAGAGCGAGCGCGAGTTCCTCGTCGCGTGCGGCGTCCTCGCCATCGGCGCCCGCGCCACGAGCGAGCCGAAGGATCTCGCGATGCGCAAGAAGGCCATCGGCATCCTCCACGACGCCTCCGAGGACGTGCGCTTCCGCGTGCGCGAGGTCGTCCCTCTCGCGCTCGGCAAGCTCGGAGCGGTCATGGGCGATGTGCTCGTGCACGAGCTCGCGCCGTGGATGGACGGCTTCTTCCAGGCGAGCGCCGCGCTGCTGGGCATGGCGCAGCCCAACTTCCTGCCCAAGATCGACGACGTCGACGCCCTGCTCACGCGTCTCGACGAAGCCTATGGGCTCGCCAAGAATGCCGCCCGCTCCACGGCGCGCTATCCCGGTCGCAAGGCGCTCATCGATGCGCTTTCGAGCGCGCCCGGTGCATTCGCGGCGCGCTTCGGCGTTCCGGTCTTCGATCACATGGTGACGTGGTCGAACACCGAAGATCCCGAGCTCCGCGGCGCCATCGAGGCGTCGATCAAGTCGGACAAGCTCGCGAGCCGCTACATGCCCGAGATCAAGCGCGTGCGCGCCGCGCTCGCTGCCGCTCTCCCGCCGCCGCGCGATCCGACGATGGCGGTGCAGGGCATGCGCGGCCGCGGCAAGAAGCGCGGCCGTCGCAGCTGAATCAGCGCGGCGCGGGCGGCATCGACGTGCGTGACGGACGGAGCGACGGCGGGACGCTCTCATCCGTCGTGCGGAGGCTGCGCGGCTGCAGCGAGGCCGGCACGCGCTCGTTGAGCTCGGCGGCGTCGTTCACGATCTTCGTGGCGGCAGCGGCGCGCGCCGTCTTCTCGGAGAGCGTCGCGTGGTCGACGACGGCATGGCCCTCGAGCAGGTCGAGGTAATCGAGATCGAGCTCGCCGCCGCTCGGAAGGATGAACACGCCGAACAAGTGCGCGTGCCGGCGCACCTCCTGCACGAGCTGACGCGGGACGTGCAACGCCGCATGCGTCACGAGATGGACGACGGGATCGCGCTGATCGCGCGCGCGCAGGAGCGCGAGCTCGGTGGCGAGCTGCGCGAACACGCGCGCGGGATTGCGGCCTCGCTCGCCCTTGAAACCCAGGAGATACGCGGCCGGGAGCTGTCCCGCCTTCGACCGCTGTACGTCGTAGAGGCGTGAGTCGAAGAAGCGCATCCACACCTCTTCACCGGCGAGCTGCAGCTTCTTGCCGAGCGCGATGGAGAGGCCGCGCGCGAACACCTGGCGATCGCCGCGCATCGACGCCGACGCATCGATGAGGAGGTAGTGGAGCCGCCGCGCCTCGTCGGGCGCCTGCTCTCGCGTGTAGTAGAGGATCTCGTTCTCGATCATCCGGCGCGCGAACTCTTCTTCGTCCCACGCGAGCTCGGTGAGGACGAGCGAGTCGAGCGAGCCCTTGTTGCCGAGGCCCGCGTAGCCGTGAACGGCGTGGGTGCCCGTCGCCTTCGCGCGATGCGTCTCGAGGACGCTCGGCAAGAGCTCGAGCGAGAAGTTCACGATGTCGTTCGCGGCCGGGCTCGAGAGCGCCGCGAGCAGATCGACGTGCGCGAGCGCGCCGGCCGCCGTCGACTCCGGTCCCAGCATGCCGAGCAGACGGAGCGTGTCGAGATCGAGCGCGTCGGCGAGCGTGAGCACGTGGAGCCGCGAGCGCACGAGCGCATCGAGCGCCGCCATCTCGAAGTTGCGCTGCACCGCACCGAACAGCGCCGCGAGCTGGTTGTCGATGTCGCGGACCATCTCGGGATCCTGCGGCAGCGTCGCGGGATACGGCGCCTTCACCGTGGTGCGCTGCACGAGAGAGCCGAGGACGCGCGCCAGCACCACGACGACGAGGTCGTCGTTGAGGCGCATGCTGCGAGCCCGTGCGCTGGCATCGCTCTGCGAGACCTCGCCGAGCACGCTGCGATACGTGGTCAACAGATCGGCGGCGCGCGGAACCCGAGCGGTCACCACATCCATGCCGGGACGCGGACCGATCTCGAGCTGCTCCTTCGGCGCGGCGTAGAGCAGCCCGAAGTCGTGCACCATGAAGAACGGGATGTGCAGCCCGAGCCGGGCCAGATCGCGATACCAGCGGATGGCGCGCACCACCATCATCGGCGACGCCGCGCGCACGCCCGACAGCGCCAGACCACCGAGCGGTCCGGTGACGACGGGGTCTTTCGCGAGGGCGGCGGAGACGGGCATCGGCCCGCCAGGATAGCGCTGTGATAGGGTCGCGGGCCAGGATGGTCGCCTTCGCAACGATGCGGCGCCTCGGGACCGCGAAGCCACGCGCCGGCACCTTCCTGCTCGTCGGCCTCATCGCCGGCGTCATCGGCATCGTCCAGAGCGGCTGCAGCAAGGACGACACGAGCGCCGCGCGCGTCTCGCGTCGCGGCGAGGTCTGCCAGGTCGCGCGAGACTGCGAGGACGGCCTCTTCTGCGCGCCGGTTCCGAGCGGCAGCGGCGGCGTCTGCGTGACGGGCAACTTCAAGATCGCTAAGACCGCCAAGTCGTGCACGCTCGTCGAGTGTGCCGGCGCCAGCGACTGCTGCACGGGGATGGACTTCGTCCTCTGCTCGCAGCTCCGTCAGACATGCAACGCCGACGCCGGCTTCTCGTCCGAGCAGGCGTGCGCGCAGTACGCGCAGCAGTGCGCCTGCGAGAGCGGCGCCATCGACTGCGAGGCCGGCAAGTGCGTCACGCGTTGCAGTGACGACGCGCAGTGCCGGCTCAACGGCACGAGCGCCGTACCGTTCTGCGCCGGCGGCAAGTGCGTGCAGTGTACAAGCGACACCGATTGCGGTGGTGGTCGGACCTGCGTGAGCGGCGCGTGCCAAGCGGCGTGCACGAACGACGGCGCGTGCAGCGGCTTCGATCGTTGCGTAGGCGGGCACTGCATTCCCTCGGGCTGCCAGTCCGATCGCGAGTGCGTCGCAGCGACCCGCAACGTCGACTCGCGCTGCGGAACCGACGGCAAGTGCATCGTGCCGTGCGAGACCGACCTCGAGTGCGGCAGCCCGACGAGCTTCCAGTTCTTCGCGTGCATCGACAAGCAATGCACCTACGTCGGGTGCGAGTCCGACAAGGACTGCCGGCTCTTCTTCACCGGGCCCTCGGACGCGAGCACGCTACCGGTGGGACAGCTCGCGCTGTGTCAGGACAACGGCGTGCTCGGCAGCGTCGTCAAGCCTCCGCAGTGAACGCGACGATTCACTGCTGTGGTGGTGGCGGCGGGGCCACGGAGTTCGTCTTGAGCGTGCGATAGACGCGACCGTTAGGCCGCGTCCAGTACACGGACGTGTTGTCGACGGCGAGCCCACCGAGGTCGGTGTTCCCGGCGCGGAAGAACGTCGGCGTGCCCGTGACGGCGATGGCCTTGTAGATCGCCCAGGAGCCGGTGCCGTCGTCGCCGACGCCGATCCAATACGCGCTCGAGATGGGATCGGAATCGGCGGCGACGTAGCGGATTGCGTTTCCTGACAGGCTGGTCAACGGCCCCGCTCCGCTCGGCTTCTTCGAAGCGGACCACGGGGTCGAGAAGCCACCGAGATCGTCGATCCACGCGAGGACCAGTGGGCCCACGGACATGCCGATCGGAGCCGTCTGTCCGATGGCCACCACCGTGAACACGGGGCTGCTTCCATCGACGTCAGCCGTGCGCGTCGTGCTGAGGATCGTCGCCTGGTTCGGAAGCGCGCCGTGGTCCTCGGAGAAATAGAATTGCGACGTATCGACGCCGAGCGCG
>JAXDMI010000922.1:0-5448 GCA_034666145.1 Myxococcales bacterium
ATGAAGAGCACGCCGGTCATCACGAGGAGCGGCGCGAGCACGTCGGGCGCGTGCTCGAAGAACGCCACGAGCGGCGACGCGATGGCGAGGGCGCCCGCGGCGACGAGCGCGATCACGAGGTGCACGCGGAGTGTTGCGCGCAGCGCTTCGCGCTCGGCAGAGCCGGCCGCGGCAACGGTGCGGCTCACGCCCTGCGTCGAGCTCGAGACGACGACGTTGTTGAAGACGTTCGAGACGGCGAGGACACGCGAGAGCGCGCCGTAGTCGGCGAGGCCGATGGCGCGCGGAAGGAGCGCCTGCTGGAGCAAGCCCGTGGCGATGAAGAAGACCTTCGCGCCGAGCACCGCCAGCCCGCCGCGCCCTGCGGTGCGCGCGTGATCGGTGGTCCCTTCGGCCGGCGGCCCGGGTTCGGTTCGGTTCGGTTCGGCCATGATTCAGCGCGCCGGTCTCAGCGCGACAGGCTTCTGGGGAAGGACGAACGAGCGATTCGTGACTTCATGTAGATTGCATGTACCCGGGTCGCGCTCGAAGACGTGTATGGGATAGCCGCTGGCCCCGGCACGCCGATCGCCGACGTAGAGCGAATTGCCGCGCCACGCGAGCGCTTGCAGGTCGTAGCCCGGAGTCGGGCCGAGCACGGGTGCTTGCGGCGAGCTGAGCACCTTGCCGGAGACCGGATCGAAGGTCATCAGCGACGTCGGGTTCACGTCCTGCGGGCCAGCGACGATGGCGACGCCACATCCGTCGGTCACGGCGATCTCCGCCACGCTGCCGCCGAGATCGTGCTCGGTCACGAGGAGGCGCGTCGTCGACGTCGCCGTATCGAACCGCTCGATGCCCGCTCGGGGCTCGTCGGCGGCGTTGAAGTTTCCCGGCTCGGCGAGGAAGAGGGCGCCGCTGCCCACGTCCACGGCCATGGGGTTGAAGGGATTCCTGCCGGCGAGGACGATCTGGTCCTCCACCTTGCGGGTCGCCACGTCGATACGGAGCATGAGCGAGTCACGCGTGGAGACGAGAGGTATGGGCTTGCTGTTGTCGTCGAGCACCTCCAGCGCCACGAACGCCTTGGCGACGCCGCCGACGTTCACGATCTGGATGGACTCCGCCTGCGGGTTGCCGTCGTCGTCGTAGCCCGAGAGCTCGATGGTCTCTTCGAGCTCCTTGCCCTTCATGATGTCGATGCGCGGCAGGTTGTAGAGCACGACGAAGAGCGCACCGTCGGGAGCGACGGCGACGTCGTGCGGATTGACCGAGCCCTGGCCGTCCACGTGCACGCTGATCGTGGAGATCGGGTTGCCGCACTTCGGGTCGAGCTCGAACAGCCGGTCGTCGAAGCGATTGATGAAGAACGTCTTGCCGTTCGACATGGCGAGCTGCGGGTCGCGTCCGAGATCGACGCCGGTGGTCGCGGCACTGAGCTCGCAGTGGTTCGGCGCCCCGCACACCTCGCTCGAGAGCCGATCGCTGGCCGCCACGAGCACCTCCACGTCGTCACACGACGTCGGAGCCGCCGGCGCCGCGGCCGTCGACCCGCACGCCCACATGGCGCCCACGAGCAAGGCGAGCGCGGCGGTGGAAACGAGCGATCGACGCGAGAACGGAATCACGAGAGCGAGGTGAACCCTCCCTGCGTCGCGCCGTCAACCGAAACGACGCGTCACTTCAGGTTCCGCGGATCGGCGATCTGGCCACTCGGCGTGAGCCCAGCCTTTTGCCAGCGCTGCTCGTCGGTCAGCCCCGGCTCGGTCGGGACCGGCGTCATGTCGCGCACGAGCATCTCGCTGCGCATCATGCCGTCGCCGCCGTGGAAGGCGCGCACTTCGACGGTCAGGCGCTTCAACGGATCGCCGAGCGGCACGACGTCAGCGAGGATCGTGGAGCTCGAGCCCGGTGTGACCTTCCCGTCCTTCACGCGCGCGCGCACGAAGTTCACGAGGTCCTCCGGAGACAGCGCCGAGTAGACGTCGATCGTCTTCTCGAAGCGCATTTCGACGCGTGCGAGGCGGGGGAGGGGAAGCCCGAACGCGCGGTCCTTTCCCTCGACCGCCTCGCCGGAGACGAGATGGTCCGGCGGCTTGGCCTGCTCGGGCGGCGGCGGGTCCTTCGACTTGCACGAGGTGCAAGCCAGGAGGCCGATGCCGATCACGCCGATCGCGCGGATCGAGAGGGAGGCCACGCGGACGAAGGCGTCCGGCCGAGCGATCAGTCGACGACGAGTGCCCATGCGTCGATCGAGGCGGTGGTCTTCGGAAGAGGGCGAGTGATCGTACGGCGCTCGGCTTGCGGCGTGCCGGTGGGCGCGCTGCTGCCGCGCGAGGTCGTCGCGCCGAAGAAGATCTGGTACGTCGTCGCGGTCAGGCCGCTCACGACCGGGTCTCCGGCGTTTCCGCCGAACGACGCACAGGACTGCGTCGCTTGCACTGTGACACCGGGGATGATGGCGCCCTTCAACGCGGGATCGACCACGGGCTCGTTCTGGACCACCGTGCCGGCGCACGCCTGCGTGATGGGGTCGACACCGGAGGCGAGCGGACACCACCGCTTCGCGCCGCCGGCCGGGATGCTGCCGCCGAGCGGCGTCACGAAGTCGACGCCCCAGAGCGTTGCCGCGCCACCTTGGTCACACGTGCCGGCGGCCGGATACGCGGGCTTGTAGCTCGCGAAGTACAGCGTGCGGTCGAACAGGGTCATGGGACCCGTCACGCGTTCGCCGGCGACCAACGTGGAGTACCAGTTGACCTTCGCGATGCCGGGAGCGCCAGCCGACAGCGGGCGCCCTTCGGTGATCGAGTAGACGTAGTTGCTGTCGGCCGAGACGACGAGGTTCTCCTGGTCGCCCGTCGCGACGTTGAGAACGACGTTGCCCGCCGGGTCCTGCGAGAGGAGCAGGGGGAGAGCGACGGGCTGGCTCTGCGCGAACGTGGGCGTCGGCGCGGGGAGGCCCTGGTTGACGAGATCCTGGAAGAGCGTGACCTTCCAGTTGCTCGGATCCGGCGAGCTGACATCGATGCGCCAGACCGTGCCGTCCGCATCGCCGACGAAGATCTTCTGCGTCGTCGCACCGATGATGTTGGGGTAGATCGCCGGCGTACCGATGATCGGCGAGTCGAACGGCGAGTCGGTCGTCTTCGCGAGGATCTTCTTCGGAACGTCCTGCGTCGCGCGTCCGAAGTGGCGGAGGATCTCGCCGGTGTCGAGGCGAACGATGGTCACGCCGCGTCCCGGGACCGGATCGGTGCATGTGGCGGCCCACTGGCGGACCGACGTGCGGCGGGCGAAGCTGGTGTCGCTGTAGTCGGTGCTGCTGGGGGTGAACGACGTGCCGATGGCGCGCGGGCAGGAGCCGCCCTTGACCGGCGGACCGTCGATGCCGCCGGGGAGGATGGCCACGCCGATCTGGCGAGCGCCGCCCGTACCGGGATCGACCTGGAGCGTCGCGATGGCGGGCGTGCCGCTCTCCTTGCCGAAGAGCGAGACGAGCTGCGTTCCGTCACGGGCAACGCGCGACTTCTTCGCGGGGTCGCCCGCGGCGGCCTGCTCCATGTCGGTCAGCTGCCACAAGAAGTGCGGGCCGCCGGTTCCGGAGCCCGCGGCCGCCTTGGTGCCCGCCGGCGTGAAGCGACCCTGGCACGCGTTCGGGTTGCCGCTGAAGCCGCCGATGTTTCCGTTGTCGCAATCGGTATCGGTGACGTTGAGCGCGTAGTAGCCCGCCCCGCCGGCGCCCATGCCGGCCACGAGCGTGGTGTGCCAGTCGTCGGCGATCGGCGTGAGGCCCGGCGTTCGATCCCAGACCGAGTCTTTGACGATGGGCGTGCCGTCGAGGAGGATCTGCTGGCCGCTCGGATAGTTGGAGGCGATCTTCGGGAGCACGGCCGGCGGAACGAACGCCCACATCTCGTAGTTGTTCGGGTCGAACGTGTTCGTGGCCAGCGCCTTGAACGCGTGGAGCACGCCGTCCATGCTCGCGACGTACATCGTCTGGCGTCGTGTCGCATGAGCCTGCGCGAAGAGCTGGTACGAGTCGTCACGAATGAACTGGTTCGGGATGCCGACGAGCGCCGGCGAAGATCGGTAGATGCCTCCGAGCGCGGAGCACGCCGGAACGCAGACCTCGCCGAGGACGGCGGTGCCCGTCGTACAGGCGGCGGGGTCGGTCAGGCTGCACGGGCCGCCCGAGATGGAGCAGTAGCCGGCCGAGAGATTGCCGGTGCCGGCGCCGCAGCGAACGTTGAAGTCGTAGCCGCCGAACGTGACCGCGCCGCTCTTCGCGACCTCGAAGTCCCAGATGACGTCCTTGCACTGCGTTTGCGGGAGCGCCGGGATGTCGACGGTGACCTGCGTTCCGCGTGCGACGCCCTTCGAGCGCTTGCACGACGGCGAGACACCGTTGACGTCGGCGGCGATGTCGAGAGCCTGCGCCCAGTTGGTCGTGCTCTTCAGCGCGTCATCCGCGCCCGAGACCTCCGTACCGACGAAGGCGTTCAGGCCGTCGGTGGGCGTCGCGGCTGCGTACGGCCGAATCGTGCGCGCCGAGTCGATGACCGTGCCGGCGCCGCCGGTCGCCTGCGCGACCACGGAGATGAAGATGCGCTTGCCGGTGATCGCCTGCGCCGCGAGGTTGTCGGCGAACGAGTCGCCCTGCGTGAAGTCCTGGGGCTGCGGCGTCGGAATGATGCCGCCTGCGCCGGCGCAGATCGAGCGCGTGCGGTCGATTTCGCCGGACCAGACCTTGAGGGCGTTCGGGATGAAGGAGGCGACGAAGGTACCGGTCGTGTTGACGCCGCCGATGCTGACGGCGGGCGAGTAGCCCGGAAGCGTCCGCGTGGTGGCCGTCTTGGAGACGCCGCCGAGGATGCGGCCGAACGAGAGGACGAGGTCCGCCTGCGTTTCGGCGAAGAACGGCCCCGTGTCGTGAACGCCGATCGCGGAGCCGGAGCCCCAGTACGCGATCTCGTTGAGCTTGCAGCAGGCTTCCGCCGTCGAGCCGGCCGGGGGCTTGGTGGCCGCCGTCGTGCAGGCGGTCTGCATCGACTGGACCTGAGGGGCCGGGAAGCTCGCGTACCAAGCCTTGCAGTTGTTGATGGTGCCCGGCGCGGGAAACCCGTCGTACGGGATGGCCGCGTCACCGGCGCCGTTGACCGAGAATCCGATCACGTACGTCTTGATGGGCTTGCCGTCCGTGCCGCTCCGGAGGTTGTCGACGACCTGCGACGACGGGTTGAACGGGCACTGGCCGGCGGGCGGTCCGCCCTGCGTGCACGACGGACGAAGATCGAGGTTGGGCGCGCCGTCCGTGAGCAGGATGATGAACTGCTCGCGGCAGCCCGACGTGACGTACGGGTCGGCAGCGGGGCCGAGCGGGTTGAAGAGGAGATAGTCGCGCGCGTCCTCGAGCATGCCCTCGATCGGGGTCGCGCCGTACGGGCGCGTTCCGAGGAGGACCTTCTG
>JAXDMI010000923.1:0-7522 GCA_034666145.1 Myxococcales bacterium
CGGTTCCGATCGACGGCGGCAAGCCGGACCTCTCGCGTGCGGTGAAGCTGCCTGCAAACGTCGCGGCCGGTGACGTGCTCGTGGTCATCGCCGGTATCACGACGAAGAAGACCGACGCTCCTTTCACGGTGCACGTCGGCGCGGCCGAACCGAGCATGCCGTCGTCGTCGAGCGGCGATGGCGGCGCGTCGTCGTCGTCCGGCGGCGGTATGGCCACCACGAGCAGCAGCGGCGGATGCACCACGGCCTCCTCGGCGGCGAGCCGTGACGGTCGCCACGGCGACGGGCTCGCATCGCTCGGCGTGCTCGGCGTCGCGGTCGCAGCGCTCGTCGCCGGACGTCGCCGGCGGCGATGACCGCGCGGTCGCTCGCGCCGACGCTCGCGGCGCTGCTGCTCGTGACGGCTGCGTGCGACGCGACCGACGAGCGCGAGAGCACGGGCACCGCGACGTCGGCGATCGTCCACGGCACCGACTCCGATGCCACGCAAGACGCCGTGGTCCTCGTCGAGCACTATGACGCGATCCAGATCGGCGGCGCCGCCGCAGGATGCAGCGGAACGCTGCTGACGCCGAGGCTGGTGCTCACGGCTCGTCATTGCGTGGCCGACACCGACGAGACCGCTGCATGCGATTCGGCAGGAAACCCCACGGCCGGCGGCGGTGTCCACGGCGATCACCTGGCGTCGAAGCTCTATGCGTTCACAGGCACGCAGCGTCCTGATTTTCTCACCGGCCTCGACATGGGCGCGCGCGGCGTCGAGATCATCGACGACGCTGCGATGACGCTCTGCAATCACGACATCGCGCTCATCCTGCTCGATCGCGCGCTGCCGAACGCGAAGATCGCGCCGGTGCGCCTCGACGACGGGCCGCACGCCGACGAGCTCGTGACCGTCGTGGGATGGGGCGTGTCCGACAAGTCCCCGGACCCCGCGACGCGCCAGCAGCGCGCGGGCGTGATGGTGGTGGCGGTCGGCCCGGCGCCGAGCATCGGCCCCGCGGAGTTCGAGCTCGGCGAGAGCGGATGTGCGGGCGACAGCGGAGGCCCGGCGCTCGCAGCGAGCGGCGCGGTGCTCGGCGTCCTGTCGCGTGGCGGCAACGGAAGCGGCGCGACGCCCGGCGATCCTGCCAACTGCATCGGCGCGAAGAACGTCTTCACGAAGGCCTCGAGCTTCAAGGACCTGATCCTCGCCGCGTACGCAAAGGCGGGACAGGATCCTTGGAACGAAGGCGCGCCGGATCCGAGGACGCTTCCTCCGAAGCCACCCGCGCAGGAGAAGCGCTCCGGATGCGCGATGGCGGCGAGGCCGGCGTCGCGAGGGCCGGCAGCGTCCGTGCTCGCGCTGCTCGCGCTGCTCGCGGTGTTCGCGGCTTGCGTGATGCGCCGTCGCCCGCGATGCTGACCGCGTGAAATTCAAGCTCTACTACTGGCCGAACATCCAGGGTCGCGGTGAGTTCGTCCGCCTCGCGCTCGAGGACGCCGGCGCGGAGTACGTCGACGTGGCGCGTCTCTCGAAGAAGGAGGGAGGCGGGGTCGAGGCGCTGCTCGCGATGCTCGCGAAGCCGCGCTCACCGGTGAGGCCGTTCGCGCCGCCCATCCTCGAGATGGGGAAGCTCGTGGTCGCGCAGACGGCGAACATCCTCCAGGTGATCGCGCCGCGCCTCGGGCTCGTTCCGAAAGACGAAGCGAGCCGCATCGGGGCCCACGAGCTCCAGCTCACGATCGCGGACTTCGTGGCCGAGGTGCACGACACCCATCACCCGATCGGGACGAGCCTCTATTACGAGGACCAGAAGGCGGAGGCCCGAGCGCGCTCGAAGCATTTCCGCGCTCAGCGGATCCCGAAGTTCCTCGGCTACTTCGAGTCGGTGCTCGAGGCGAACAAGAAGAGCAAGGGACGCCATGCCGTGGGTCGGGCGTCGTCGTACGTCGACCTCTCGCTCTTCCAGGTGATGGTCGGGCTGGCGTACGCGTTCCCGAAGGCGCTCCGGCGCATCGATAAGGACTTCCCGCGGCTGGTCGCGCTGCGCGATCGCGTGGCAGCACGCCCTCGAATTGCGGCGTATTTGGCCTCTCCGCGGCGGATCCCCTTCAACGAGGACGGCATCTTCCGGCGCTACCCGGAGCTCGACGCGTGACGACGAGGTGACTCCGCATCACTGCGGAAACGCTGACGACGGAAACGCCTGCGGTAGCTGTACGCGCACGTGCCACGAATCGACGCCATAGGTCCTCCGTTTATTCGAAACGCTGTGGCCATCGAGATACGGTGAAAGTTCAACGCGATCGGCTCACGAGCCTGGATCGCCTTGGAGGCCCTCTGCCGATGCGTACCGCTATCGCCGTCCGTTCTCTATGTATCGCCGCTGCCGTTGCAGCGGTCGCCATCGCGTGTGGCTCGTCCGACTCGAGCCAGTTCACCGACCCCACCGCGAACGGCGAGGAAGCGGGCATCACTCCGCCGCCGGGAACGTTCGTTCCAGCGGAAGGCGGGACGGGCACCGAGGGCGGTCCATCGACGTGCAAGCCGAAGACGTGCGTCGATCTGAAGGCGACGTGCGGACCGATCGGTGACGGCTGCGGAAACGTCGTGCAGTGCGGAACGTGCGACCTCGCGAACGGCGAGACGTGCGGAGGCGGCGGCGTTCCCAGTGCGTGCGGTAAGCCCGCGTGCAAGAAGCTCACGTGCGCGGACAACGGCGCGACGTGCGGTGTCGCCGCCGACGGCTGCGGTGGCGTCACCGCCAATTGCGGCACGTGCAATACGGCGATCGGCGAGAGCTGCAACGGGACTCCGAGCACGTGCTCGGTCCTCGTCGGCAGCGGCGACGGTGGCGCGGATGGCGGCGCAGCGTGCGTTCCGACGACCTGCGCGGCTCTCGGTCAGAACTGCGGAGGTACGCCCGACGGTTGCGGTGGCTTCATCGCCTCCTGCGGTACGTGCAATGCGGCGGCCGGCGATACGTGCGGCGGCGGTGGCGTGCCGAGCGTCTGCGGTCACACGTGCAAGCCGCTGACGGCTTGTCCCGCCGGCCTCAACTGCGGTCCGATCGCTGACGGTTGCGGCGGCGTCATCAGCTGCGGCCCGGCCTGCACCGCGCCCGGCCAGATCTGCGGCGGCGGCGGAGTGGCGAACGTCTGCGGCGGCAACTCGACGTGCACCGGCCTCTGCTCGCAGCAGACGACCTGCCCGGGCGGCGGCACCACGAGCATCAGCGGCACCGTCACGACGCCCAACGGCGTCCTGCCGATCTACGGCGCGCTCGTCTACATCCCGAACGGCACCGTGCAGCCCTTCACGACGGGCGTCACGTGCGAGCAGTGCGGCGCGGCCTCGGGCGCTCCGCTCGTCTCCACGACGACGGGACCGGACGGCAAGTTCCTCCTCTCGAACGTGCCGGTGAGCAGCACGGCGGCGGGCAAGACGAACAACATCCCCGTCGTCATCCAGCTCGGTCGCTGGCGAAAGCAGTTCACGGTCGTCACGTCCGGCTGCACGAACACGCTCGTGCCCGCCGTATCGTCGGCGCTCCCGCACAACAAGGCAGAAGGCGACATCCCGCTCACCGCCATCTCGACCGGCCAGGTCGACGGCCTCGAGTGCGTGTTCCGCAAGATCGGCATCGACGACGCCGAGTTCACGGATCCGTCGGGCAATGGACGCATCCGCTTCTACAAGGACAACGGCGCGGTTCGCACCACGCAGACGTTCGGCTCCCTGAAGTGCAGCATCGGCGGCGCGGCGTGTGGCAACAACACGCAGAAGAATGCATGCCAGAAGGCACCTCCTGCCGGCCTCGGCGGTACGTGCGTCACGCCGCAAACCGGCGGCACGCCCCCGGCGAGCGCGCTCTACAACGATCCGAACGAGCTCGCGAAGTACGACCTCTCGCTCTTCGAGTGCGTCGGCAGCGAGCAGACGAAGACGGCGACGGCACGCGCCAACGTCCTCGACTACGCGAACAAGGGCGGCCGCGTCTACGCGACTCACTTCAGCTACGTCTGGCTGAACAACACGACGCCGTGGTCCACCACCGCTTCGTGGGGTCCTCAGCAGGACGCGTGGAACAGCATCGTTGCCGACATCGACACCACGTTCGGCAAGGGCCAGGCGTTCGCGCAGTGGCTCAACATCGTCGGCGGCCTCCAGGCTGCGCTGCCCGCGACGCCGCCGCCGTGGGTCCCCGCTCCCAAGATCACGATCCAGGAAGCGCGCCACGACGTCGATTACCCGGTGTCCGCGGCGGCGCAGCGCTGGCTCTACACGACGGCAGCGAGCACCGGCGCCCTCAAGAACAGCCTCCAGCACTACACGTTCAACACGGACGTGAACAAGGCTGCGAACCAGCAGTGTGGTCGCGTCCTCTTCAGCGACTTCCACGTGTCGACCGGTTCGAACACCACCGACGTCGTCTTCCCGGCCGAGTGCGACAACAACCCGCTCACGACGCAGGAGAAGGTCCTCGCGTTCATGCTCTTCGACCTCGCGTCGTGCGTGAACACGGTGCCGCCCTCGCCTCCGGCCTGTACTCCGAAGACCTGCGCGCAGCAGGGCATCGACTGCGGTCAGGCCGGTGACGGCTGTGGCAACGTCATCACGTGCCCGCCGTGCGCGGCCGGTACGACCTGTGGCGGCGCCGGCGTGCCCAACAAGTGCGGCGCACCTCCGTGCGCGAAGAAGACCTGCGCTGCCGGGCAGTGCGGGACGATCGCCGACGGTTGCGGCGGCACCGCGGTCTGCAACCCGTGTGTCGGTGGAACATGCGGCGGCGGTGGCATCGCAAACATGTGCGGTGCCGGCGTCTGCACGCCGGCGATGTGCCCGGCCCCCGCGGCCGGCTCGTCGTGCGGCGCAGTCTCGGACAACTGCGGTGGCGTCAACACCTGCGCGTGCCCGGCAGGTACCCCGTGCGTGAACGGCAAGTGCACGGCACCCCCGTGCACGCCGATCTCGTGCGCCCAGGCCGGCGCGAACTGCGGTCAGGTCGCCGACGGTTGCGGCAAGCTGAACGACTGCGGCATGTGCCTCGCTCCGCAGATCTGCGGCGGTGGCGGCACGGCAAACGTCTGCGGTGGCGGCGTCAACTGACCTCGCCACACGACCGGCGACGGCGCTCGGCGGCCAGCGGGAGAAGACCGAGGAGCGCGAATGCTCCGCCCGTGGCGCAGACCGCGGGCCAGCCGCCGTGTGACCAGGCGACCGCGCTCGCCACGGTGCCGACCGAGCCGCCGATGAAGTAGCCGACCATGTAGACGGCGTTGAGGCGGCTCCGGAGCTCGGGCTGCAGACCGTAGATGACGGTCTGGTTCGTGAGCTGGTTCGCCTGCACGCCGGCGTCGAGGAGCACCACGCCGGCGCCGATCGCCACGAGCGACCTGGCGGCGAGCGCGAACACGAGGAACGAGGCGGCGGTCGCGAGGAGCGAAGCGACATTCAAGCGCTCGGGCTTCGGTCCGGTGGCGAGACGCCCTGCGACCGGCGCCACGAGCACGCCCACGATACCGACCGCGCCGAAGAGTCCGGCCGTCGCGCTCCCGTAGCCGAACGTGGCGAGGTGATACGACAGCATCGCCCAGAACACGCTGAAGCTGGCGAACCCGCACGCTCCCACGAGGGCGCGGGTGCGGAGAACGGGCTCGGTCGCCACCACCGTCACGAGGGAGCGCAGCACCGTCACGTAACCGAGGCGCTCCGTTGGTTGCCTCGGCGGGAGGGTGAGCCGCAACACGACGCCGAGCACCGCCATCGCGCCCGCGGCGATCACGTAGACGGCACGCCAACCGAACGCCGCGCCGATCGCTCCGCTCGCCGTTCGCGACAGCAGGATCCCCGCGAGCAGCCCCGCCATGACCGTGCCGACCACACGCCCGCGGTCACGTGGCGGCGCCAGATCGACCGAATACGGCACGATCATCTGCGCCACCGACGACGCCGCGCCCACGAGCAGGCTGCTCACCACGAGCGCCGGCACCGATTTCGATACCGCCGCGAGCAGCAGCGCGGGGACCGCACAGCCCACCGTCGTGACGATGAGCGATCGCCGCTCGCGCGCATCGCCGAGCGGCACGAGCAGGATCATCCCGAGCGCGTAGCCGATCTGCGTGGCCGTCAGCGCCGTGCCGATGGCCGCGGGCGGAGCACGGAGCGAGTCGCCGATCGCGGCGGCCAGGGGCTGGCCGTAGTAGAGATTCGCTGCCCCGAGCCCAGCCGCTGCCGCAAGCAGCAGCAGCAGGGGGCGCGAAGCCGCCTGCGGAGGCTCGACGGAAGACGGTGGCTCTCCACTCATGACGGCGTTGTATAACGACGGGCGATGAAGCGCGCTCTTCTCGCTCTGTTCTCCGTTGCGCCTGCCACGCTCGCGGTGCTCGCGGGCCTCACCGCGCTGGTTCCTGCCTGCGGTCCGGCTTCGCAGCCCGCCCCGCCGAAACCCGCGACCGCAGGTGTGATGCCTCCGGAGAGCTCCGCGTTGCCCGAGGAGAAGCACCTCGCCGACCTCCGGCAGCTCACGCTCGCGGGCGAGAACGCCGAGGCCTACTGGTCCTTCGAGGGAAAGGCGCTCACGCTCCAATCGCGCAGCGGCGACGACGATTGCGATCGCATCTACCGCATGCCGCTCGAAGGCGTGCTCCCTCTTTCGCCGAGCAGTCGCAGCGGTGTGCCGACGCTCGTTCCCGTCTCGAGCGGCAAGGGCGCGACGACGTGCTCGTACTTCACGCCCGGTGACAAGCAGGTCATCTACGCGTCGACCCATCTCGGCGGCGATGCGTGTCCGCCGAAGCCCGATCACAGCCTCGGCTACGTCTGGGCGCTCTACGACACGTACGACATCTTCAAGGCGGATGCGGACGGCAAGAACGTCACGCGTCTCACCGAGACGAAGGGTTACGACGCCGAGGCCACGGTCTGCGCGAAGGACGGCTCGATCATCTTCACGTCGGTGCGCGACGGCGACATCGATCTCTATCGGATGGATGCCGACGGCAAGAACGTGAAGCGCATCACGTCCACGCCCGGCTACGACGGCGGCGCCTTCTTCAACGCCGATTGCTCGAAGATCGTGTGGCGCGCGTCACGTCCCAAGGGCAAGGACCTCGAGGACTTCAAGAAGCTGCTCTCGCAGAACCTCGTACGACCGTCGAAGCTCGAGCTCTACGTCGCGAATGCCGACGGCTCCGACGCCATGCAGCTCACGTACCTCGATGCGGCATCGTTCGCGCCATTCTGGCATCCGTCCGGGAAGCGCATCCTCTTCTCGTCGAACCATGGCGATCCGAAGGGCCGCGAGTTCGACATCTGGGCGGTCAACTCCGACGGCACCCAGCTCGAGCGGATCACCTACGCGAAGGGCTTCGACGGCTTCCCGATGTTCTCGCCCGACGGAAAGTGGCTCGCGTTCTCGAGCAACCGCGCGACCGCCGAGGGCAAGTCGGACACCAACGTCTTCCTCGCCCGCTGGGCCGAGCACCCGCCGAAGGCCGTCGACAACAGCCCCGCCGAGCGGGTGAAGGCCGACGTGCA
>JAXDMI010000924.1:0-5307 GCA_034666145.1 Myxococcales bacterium
GCGGCGTGAAGCGCGTTGCGCGTCGCTGCTCGGGTAGCGCCGGCGGCGGACCGAGCAGCGACTTCCCGGACCCGTGGCTACACGCGGCGATGAGCGCGCACAGCAACAACGTGGACAGAGAGAGCGCCGTCTTCAACGGCGGGATGATAGCGCGTCAACGACGAAGACGCGTCACCGCGCGGGGCGCGTCTTCACGAAGCTGCGAAGCACCTCGGCGACGCCCCATGCTTGAGCCACGCATCCGCGCGGCGTGAACGGCGGCTCGGCGTCGAAGACCTCGCTGATCGAGCCCATACCCGCCTCACCGAGGTGACCCGCGAAGCCGGAGAGGAAGCGCGCGGCATCCTCTTCCTTGCCGGGATGGACCTTGAGCCACGCGTCGACGAACGGCCCGGTCAGCCACGACCACACGGTGCCCTGGTGGTACGCGGCATCGCGCGAGCGCAGGTCTCCGTCATAGCGAGGCTTGTAGTCGGGATGACTGCGCGCGAGCGAACGGAGCCCCACCGGCGTGACCAGCTCGCGCTCCACGACCTCGAGCACCGGACGCCATCGCTCCTCGGCGAGCACAGGGTGCTTCAGCGAGATGGCGAAGATCTGGTTCGGCCGCAGCGCGGGATCGTTCTTGCCGCCGGGCCCGTCGATCACGTCGTAGAGGTGACCGCCCTCCGCGTACCAGAAGCGCTGGTTGAACGACTCGCGGAGGCGATCGGCAGCGCCGCTCACGGGCTTCGCCGCCGCCTCGCCCTCCTCTTCGCCGAGCCAGCGCGCCAGGAGCCGCAGCGCGTTGTAGAGGAGCGCGTTCAGCTCCACCGCCTTGCCACGTCGCGGGGTGACGACCCACTCGTCGACCTTCGCGTCCATCCACGTGAGCTGGTAGCCCTCCTGCCCTTGCGTGAGCAGGCCGTCGTTCGGGTCTACGTGGATCCCGAAGCGTGTACCTTGCATGTGCGCTTCGATGATCTCCTTCAGCTTCGGGAGGAGCAGCTGCAACGTGAGGCGGTCGTTGGTCGCGTCGAGGTAACGATCGATCGCGTGGAAGAACCAGAGCGTGGCGTCGGCCGTGTGGTAGAGGGCCGCTATCTTGCCCTCGGGGAACATGTTCGGGATGAGCCCGTCCTTCACGTACTGCCCGAACGTGCGGAGGATGTAGCCCGCCTCCTGATGGCGACCGGTCGTGAGCGTCAGCCCCTCGAGGCTGATCATCGTGTCGCGGCCCCAGTCCGTGAACCAGTGATAGCCGGCGATGACGGTGCGCACTTCGTCGCCCGCGGCATGCGCGCGCGCCGCGTCTTCGATGCGGCTCCCAGGCGTTACGAGGAACTGATCGGCGGCGAGCACCAGCTCCTCCCCCATGCCTTGGTGCGCGCGCGGGTCGGCCTCGACGAGGAGCCGGCCGCGACGCACGGACTCCGCTTCGCTCGCCGCCGACGGCGTGAGCGCGAGGACCGCCTCCCATCCTTCGGTGGAAGCCACGAGCGTGACGTCACGGCCCTTGGCGAGATCGGCCCGGAAATAACCGGGGCTCCAGAGCGCCCCGACGTGGTCGTAGCCACGGTCTCGCTCGATTCGATAGACGAGGTTGTGCACCTCGTGACCGTCGATGGTGAACGCCGGTTGGTCGCCGCAGATGCGGAGACGAAGCGTGGGATACGGCGACGGCCCGACGATCTCGTAGCGACCGCCCGTCGCGTTGAGCGAGTAGTCGGCCGGCTGCGCGCCGGAGACGACGCCCTCGTGCGGGCGGAAGGACACCGACGGTCGCAGCTTGAGTCGCAGCGTGCCCTCGCCTTCGAGCACGTGATACGAGACCTGCACCGTGTTCTGCATGTAGACGAGCGAGATCCGCTTCTCCATGACGAAGCGCTCTCCTCCGGTCATCTCGAAGCGCCACACGGGCAGCCCGTTCTCGAGACGGAACTCGCGCAGCACGGGCACCGCGAACACCTCGAGTGCTGCCGTGCGCTCGTAGCCGCCGAGCGAGATGACCGAGCCATCGGGCAGGCGGACGCGCTCGAAGAGATGGTTCAGCATCATCGCGCGACCGATCGGCGTCGGAAGCGCGGCGACGAGCAAACCGTGGAAGCGCCGCGTGGGCACGCCGGCGACCGATCCCGACGCGTAGCCACCACGGCCGTTCGTCACGAGCCACTCGCGGGTGAGGAGCGGCTCGGGATCCTGGTCGCCGGACCAGCGCATGGTGCGAACGGGCATTCCCTTCATCGAGCGATCTCCTCTGGTGCGAGCACGAGCGCGGACGGTCCGAGCAGCCTGATGCGACAATGGCTCTCGAGCGGGGGCGTGCCGCTTCCTCCGTAGCGTGGGTCTTCGGTCGAGAAAGCGATGCGCCATTCCTTCCCCCACGGCGGCGCGAGGAGCGGCTCGGCGACCTCCGCGAGGTCGAGGTCGCCGCCGAGGTCGACGAGGAGTAGGCGATCGTCGCCCGTGCCGGTGGCGTAGCGAAGACAGAAGGCCTCGGGGCCGAGCACCGCGCCGTGCAGCGCGTCGTTGCGCTGGGCGGCGAAGATCGGGTCCTCGCGCCGGAGCGCGAGGAGGTCCTTCGTGAGGTCGTACGCCTCGCGATGGCTCTCGCGCTCGCGAAAATCGAGCTTGCTCGTCTCGAATGCGGCCGGATCGTGAGGCGCGATGCGGAGCGCGCACGTCTTCTCGTCGCGCAAGCTCGGGAACTGCTCGACGAACGCGCCGCGTCCCTTCGCGACGAGCTCGGCGAGCTCCTTCTCGTGATCGGCGAAGTAGAGGAACGGTGAAGAGGCCGCGAACTCCTGACCCTGGAACAGCATCGGCGTCGCCGGCGCGAGGAGCAGCAGAGCAGTGATGGCGCGATAGCGGCCCGGGCTCGTGAGCTCGTGGAGTCGCTTGCCGCACGCCGAGTTCGCGACCTGATCGTGATTCTGCGTGTAGAGCACGAAGCCGGGCGGTGCGATGTCGAACGCCGGCGTGCCGCGACACTGCTTTTGCCACGGGTAGTACTGACCCTGGAAGAGGAACCCCCACTTCACCGCGGAGAGCAGCTCCTGCGGCGTGCCGTGCGTGTTCACGTAGTACGCCTCGCGCCGTCCGGTCACCGCGACGCGGGCGCTGTGGTGGAAGTCGTCGTTCCAGAGCGCGTCGAGGCCGTCGCCTCCACGGTCGACGGGACGGATCAATCGCGCGTGCTGCGGCTCGTTCTCCGAGATCAGCAGGATGCTGCGTCCACCGGCGGCGGCGCGCGCGCGCTCGGCGATGTCGCGAATGACGTGCTTCGGCGAGGCGTCGTGCATGCTCTGCGTCGCGTCGAGACGCAGGCCGTCGAAGTGGAACTCGTCGATCCAGTAGCCGGCGTTCTCGACGAAGTAAGCGCGCACGCCCGCTTCGGTCTCGAAGTCGAGCGCGTCGCCCCACTCGTTCTCGTACTTCTTCGTGAAGTAGTGATCCGAGAACTGCATGAGGTAGTTCCCGTTCGGGCCCATGTGATTGTAGACTACATCTAAAATGACACCGAGGCCGAGCGCGTGCGCGCGATCGACGAAGGCGCGAAGATCGTCGGGCTGTCCGTAGAGACGCGTTGGGGCGTAGAGATCGACGCCGTCGTAGCCCCAACCGAAGCGACCCGGGAACTCGGCGACGGGCATCAGCTCGATGAGCGTGATGCCGGCGTTGCGGAGCTCCTCGAGCTCGCGCATCGCGCTCGCGAGGGTGCCCTCGTTCGTGAACGTACCGACGTGCATCTCGTAGAGGACCTGGCCGGGGAGCTTCACGCCCGGCCATGCCTGATCGGTCCACGTGAACGACGACGGATCGATCACCTGCGAGGGGCCGTGCGGACCGTCGGGCTGGAACCGCGATGCGGGATCCGGATAGAGCTCCGCTTCGTCGTCGAGACGAAGGCGATAGAGCGCGCCAGCGCGGACGCCGTCGCAGAGACCGGCGAAGAAGCCGTCCGCGTCGCGCGTGAGCTTCAGCGTTCGCGGAGGGATGCCGGCGCTCTCGATGACGACCTCGACGCGTCGCCGCTTCGGCGCGAAGACCCGGAAATGAACGCCTCCGGAAGCGAGCTCGGCCCCCATCGACAGCCGGCGGTCGGGCGTTGGCATCCGATTTACGTACCGCTCCGGCGCGCGTGATTCACGTGTCGTTCGCATCATGACGCACGTTTCACCTCGGTAACAACGGGCTCTGCGACGACGCGCGACACGCCTGCGGCAGCGTCGCGCGCATGAGGTGCACGACGCCGCAGCGAGGCGGCGCGCGGACGTTCGCGCTACCCTCGCGAGGGCGCCGTGCAGAAGAAGTCGAAGAGGAAGACCAAGCACCTCGACCTCGCGAAGCCGGTCGAGCATCGGCGCATCCCGTTCGCCGTCCTCTTCCGGATGTTCGTCCTCGGCTCGGTCGCGGTGGTCGCATCGGTGTACGCGATCTATCGCCACTACTGGGTCGCGCGTCCCTCGATGCTGATGCCGCGCCCCGCCGCGAGCGCGACGGCAGACGAGGAGCCGCTGCCGCCGGGCTTCGTGCCGGTGCCGGACCTGGTACCGCTACCGTCGTCGCCGTCAGCCGCGCCGTCGCCGTCGGACGCGCCGTCGCGCTGACGTTCCGACACCGGGGCGCCGCCGGCTCGTGGCGGTCCGACGACCGCGTGCGCGACGAGGCTCGCAGCGGACGCGAGGAGCGCGCCCGGTGACACGACGACCGCTCCGAACCGCACGACCACCAGCGCCATCGCGAGGACGGCGGCGCCGATCGGAGGCGGAGCGTTGCCCGAGCCGAGCAGCACGTGCGCGACGTGACCGTGCGCCATCGCACGGACGAGCACGACGTGCAGCACGAGCGTGACGAGCGCAAGTATCGCCACCGTGATCGCGCGACGCCGCGTCATGACGACCTCGGCAGCGGGGTCGTGGCGATGACCTGGAGCTCGGCGGGCTTCGGCGCCGTGAGCATCGCGAAGAGGATCGCGTCACCGAGCGGTCCGCCGGTGGCGAACGTGCGCGTGCCGCCCTCGTCGAACGGAGCGCCGAACAGATGCGCCGTCGCGTAGAGCGATGCGAACGCGTCGCGATCGTCATTGGCACGGCTCGCGCCGATGGCGAAGCCCGTCGCCGACACGCCGAAGCCGGCGACGAGAGGGCCTGAATCGATGTCGACCCGGCCTGCGCAGCTCTCGCACGACGCGGGGTGCTCGAGGATCGCGCCGAAGCCGATCACGGTGCGAAACAGCTCGCGATGCACCGCGCGATAGAGCGACGCCGACATCGCGTGATCGCTGAAGGCCAGGAAGTACGCAGCGAGCGCGGTGCCCGAGCCGCG
>JAXDMI010000925.1:0-4209 GCA_034666145.1 Myxococcales bacterium
TACACCGGCTGGATGTGGCTCGGCGCGAACGCCACGCCGGCGTCGGGACGCATGCTCTCGGCATCGAGCGTCCCGGTGTCGACATCGGCGTCCACGGTGCCCGCTTCACCGGCTGCGTCACCCGACGCGTCGAGGTCGGGCAGCGTCGCGGAGCCTTCGGCCCCTGCATCGACGCCCGGCGCGGCCACGGAATCGAGGCTTCCGGTGAGGTCGAGACCGCAGCCGACCGCCGCGCAGATCCCCAGGGCCATGAGCCATCGGCGCACAGGTAAGATCTAGCACATGGCCCTCACGAAGCCGCTGGATGCGGATCCGCAGGAAGTCCGTGCGCTTCTGGCGCCGCTACGCAACGATTTCACCATCGCGCTGCATGCTGCCGACAATGCGTTCGCGGTCGGCGCCATCATCCGCGTAGCGCACAGCTTTCTCGCGCGCGAGATCGTGATCATCGGCGACGCGCCCTATTACGAGAAGGCCTCGATGGGCATGGAGAAGTACGAGAGCGTGGTGCGCGTCTCGAACGACGACGCATTCCTCGCGCACGTCGGCGCGCGTCCACTATGGGCCGTCGAGAAGGATCACGCGACGGCCAGCCTCTACGCGCTCGATGCTCACGGCGGCTTCCCGCGCGACGTCGTGCTGCTCTTCGGCAGCGAGCGCTTCGGCATCCCCGAGGCGCTCGTGCGTCGCGCACAGCTCGTCGTCGGCATCCCGATCTACGGCGTGAACCACTCGCTGCCGCTAGCGGTGGCCGCGGGCATCGTGATGAACGAGTGGGCGCGACGGAAGTACGTCAGCGGCTCGGTCGTGCCGTGACGTGACGGCGGCGCCGGGCAGCGAAGACCGCGGCGAGGGCGAGGCCGACGAGCGCGAACGAACCCGCGGACCGCGTGCCGTGCGGGACGCCGTGCGCGAGCGGAGCGGCGGAGCAGCCCGCGTTGGAAGCGGGCATCTCGGCGGCGGCGTTCGTCGCGGCCTGCGCCGGCGACGTCTCGCTCACGTCGGTGCACGTCGCCGTGTCGCACGGCTCGCCGGTCGTCGGATCGGTCGAGCCCACGGGGACGGACAGCGGCGTGGCCCACGGGAGCGGCGCGTAGTTGCCCTGCGTCGCAGCCTTGTCGGCGGCACTGATGATGAGCTGGCTGTGCATGTCGGTCCGCGAGTAGATCGCGGCGAGGCACTTGTCCTTCGTCTGCGGACCGCGCGACAGCGCGCCGAGTACATAAGGAGAGCTCGTGTCGAAGCTGCTCTGGTCGAACGCGCCGCTGCCCGAGTCGCCGGAGCAGACGAAGCCCTCGGTCACGAACTCCGAGGGATCGTTCGAGTACTTCGCCATGTCGCCCGTGCAGTCCATGTCGCGGCTGCCGGGGATGCAGAGGAGCGGGATGTTCTCGCGGATGCGGCGCTGGCCGGAGTCCTCGGCGGACGGGTTCGTGATCCCGTAGCCCATCGCGGTGATGCTTCCGCCGAGGCGCTTGTCGGTCATCTTGAACTGGACGACCGGCGTCGCGGGCTGAGCCTCCGCGGCGGGCACGTTCTTCTCGAGGATGACGAGCGCGATGTCGTTTCCGCAGAACGCGGTGCTCTCGGGCGTGAGGATCGCCGTCGCCGCGTAGTACGCCTTCGCCTTGTAGAGGTTCGGCTCCGTCGTGACGTAGAGCGCGCTCGGCGAGACGTTCGCGGGGAACACGTCGGAGCACGTGACCGACTCGTTCGCCTGCGGGGGGATCACGCAGTGACGGGCGGTGAGGACGAGGTTCGGCGCGATGAGCGTGCCGCTGCAGACGCCACCGAGTCGATTGGCGACGCCGACCGCGAAGTTGTGCGCCGCGTTCGTGTCCGTCTCGCCGCCCTGGATCGCGCTCGACTGCGAGCCGAGCCGTTCCGCGTTCGCTCCAGCACTCTCTCCACTGCAGCCCGCGAGCGCGACGAGCGCCGCGAGGGTCAGACCGGCGAGACCGGCGTGGGAGAAGGAGGGAATCCGCATCGGTTGGTGTTGGATTTTCGCTTCGGAATCGGGGGTTTAGCCAAGGACGATCCAGTGGATCGCGCAGCCCCCAGTCCCGCGGGACAGTGTTCTAGCGGCGCACTGCGGATGCGCTCCTCTCCAACGCGTCTCAGGTGGGTGGATGGGGGCCCTAGAAGCGGCACAATGTCTCACTTGGGCGCCCCCTCGAGGCTTGATCTCGCCGGTTTCGTGCGATTTTCCCGGGGTATCCTTCGGCGCATGCCGCTACCGGTGCACCCCGCCCAGGACGCCCGCGTCTTCCTCTTCCATTGCGACGCGTACGACGTCGAGCGGATCCGGCGGCTCGTCGGCAAGTCGATGGCGGCCCTCGAAATGCGCCCGCACGGCCGGACGCTCCTCAAGCCGAACCTCGTCGCTGCGGGCGAGCTCTTCGCGCACGCGTACACACGCCCGGAGATCGCCGAAGGCGTGATCGGCGCGCTCCGCGATCGCGAGGACAAGGCCTCACCGATGACCGAGCTCGCCATCGGCGAGCGATGCGCGATCACCATCCCGACGCGGTACACGTTCCAGGAGGCGGGCTACGAGCCGGTGTTCGCGCGCACGGGCGCGAAGAAGTACTGCTTCGAGGAGGAGCCGCAGGTCGAGGTGGCGCTCACGCACGAGGGCCGGCTGCGCGATTACATCTTCACGCCCGAGCCGGTCGCGAAGGCCGACTTCTTCGTGAACTGTCCGAAGTTCAAGGCGCATCCGTGGACGACGGTCACCTTCTCGATGAAGAACTACATCGGGATCCAGGACGACCGGCATCGCCTGATCGATCACGACCACGCGCTGAACCGGAAGGTCGCGGACCTCCAGTACGTGATCCAGCCGCAGCTCATCGTCATCGACTGCATCATCGCGGGCGAGGGGCGGATGCTCACGCCGATCCCGCGGAACATGAACATGCTCATCGTCGGCAACAACCAGGTCGCGATCGATGCCGTCGGCTGCATGATCATCGGCCTCGATCCGCTGAGCGTGGAGCACATCCGCCTCGCGCACGAGCGCGGCTTCGGTCCGGTTGCTCTCGATCGAATCCGCCTCGAAGGTGACGTGACGCTCGACGAGGCGAAGTCCCGCGCGAAGGGCTTCCAGGTCGGCCTCGTGAAGGTCGACAAGTACTTCGAGGGCACGAACATCAAGGCGTACGCCGGCAAGGCACCGAAGGACGCGACCGAGGACTACTGCTGGGGCGGCTGTCCGGGCGTGATGGAGGAGGTCATCGAGGTCCTCCGTCTGTACGACGAGAAGTGCGACGAGAAGATGCCGAAGATCCATCTCGTCTTCGGCAAGTACGACGGCCCTCTCGAGCTCGGCTACGGCGAGAAGGTGGTCTTCGTCGGCGACTGCGTGGAGTGGGAAGGCAAGATCGGCGAAGAGCTCGTTCAGATCCGGAACAAGTACGTCGATCGCAAGGAGCTCGATCCGTACAAGGCGGCGCACAAGGACGTGTACGGCCGCATGCTCAAGATGACGAACAAGCTGCGCGAGGTGAAGACCAAGGGATGGGTCCGCCTCGAGGGTTGTCCGGTGAGCATCGGCGAGCTGATCCTGCTGCTTGCCGAGCTCGGTGGGATCCAGAATCCGTACTTCGACAAGCGACAGATCGTCGGCTTCAACCGCTCCTACCTCGCGTGGCGCGGCTCGAGCGCGTGGAAGCGGCTGCTCGGCAAGCCGTACCAGATCCACGGCGTGACCCCGCGCGGCGCGGCGCGGCCGGTGGTCATCCCGCTCGTGTCGGGCGTGAGCGATCCCGCCGGCGAATGAGCGGCGCATCGATGAAGCGAGCGATCGGCGTGATGGCGCAAGCGCCGCTGCCGGGTCGTTGCAAGACGCGGCTCCTCGCGGCGCACGGGCCCGAGTGGGTGGCCGATCTGTACGCGGCGATGCTGCGCGACACGCTCGACGGCCTGCAATCGGTGGCGGCCGACGAGTACGTGGTGTTCGTCGCGCCGGTGCCGGCTCCGCCCGGCGAAGAGGCGGACGAGGACGCACGCACGAAGCTCGCGTTCGATGTGCTCGCGCGCCACGTGCCGGCGCCGTGGGAGCTCATCGCGCAGCGCGGTGACGATCGCGGCGCGCGCGTCGAGCATGCGTTCGGCGTGATGTTCGAGCGGGGCGCTTCGTATGCGTTGCTGTCGGGCAGCGATGCGCCGTCGTTCCCGACGGAGCCGCTCGTGGAGGCCTTCGCGGAC
>JAXDMI010000926.1:0-3459 GCA_034666145.1 Myxococcales bacterium
CCGATCTGGAACGTCCTCGAGCGGTCCCTCGCAAAGGATGCCGCTGCCCGCTACGCCGATGCCACCGAACAGGGGATCGCGCTGCGACAGGCGGCGGGTCGAACGTCGACGACCGACTCCGGCGTCCACACTGCGCTGCCCGGACCCGCGAGCGCGCGCAAGATCGTGATGCCGCTCGGCGGCGATTCGCACGTGTCGGTTCCTCCCGTCGGCAATGCCGAGCTCGGCGATGCGTCGAACGACCCGCGTCCGCGCGCGGCGACACCGGCAGCGCGCCGGCGTGCGATTCGCATCGTGGTCGGCGTGGTCGCCGCCTCCGTGGTGGTGATGGTGGTGGCACTCTTGCGTGGCCCGAGCGGCTCCGCCGCGCCGCCGAGCGCCGCCAGCGCGAGCGGTGACGTGTCGAGCAGCCTCGCGTCGAGCGTCGCGCCGGTCGAGACGCCTGCGGTCGCGCCCGCGGTCGTCGAGCATGCCGCCATCGCGACGCCGAGCGCGACTGCCGCCGTGCTGGCAGCCGACGCCGGGGTCGTCCTGCCGAAGATCGTGGGGGGCGCGACAGCCGCAACACCCGCAACGCCCGCAACACCCGCAACGCCCACAACGCCGAAGAGGATCGACCCCGCGCAGCGCCCCGCCGGAGCGCCGCTCGCGGCTCCGCTGGGCGCCGCGCCGAAGGAACCGTCGATCGTGCGTGACCCCGGCTTCTGATCCGGCGAGGATCGAGCCATGATCAAGGTCGGCCTCCTCGGCTGCGGCACCGTCGGCGGTGGCGTCATCCAGCTCCTGCGCGCGAATGCCACGTACCTCGAGGCTCGCGTCGGCGCGCCGCTCGACGTGGTGCGCGTCCTCGTTCGTGATCCCGACAAGGAGCGCGTGCCCGAGCTCGATCGCGCGCGCCTCACCACCGATCCCGAGGCCATCCTCGGCGACGCATCGATCGACGTGATCGTCGAGGTCATGGGCGGCGTCGATCCCGCGCGCGGTCATCTCACGCGCGCCATCGAGTCCGGCAAGCAGATCGTCACGGCGAACAAGATGCTCCTCGCACTCCACGGCGGCGATCTCCTCGAGCGCGCCAAGAAGCGCGGCGTCGACCTCGCGTTCGAGGGCGCGGTGGGCGGCGGAATCCCGGTGATCCGCGTGCTGCGCGACGCGCTCGCGAGCGACACCATCGCGAGCCTCTCCGGCATCGTCAACGGCACGTCGAACTACATCCTGACGCGCATGCGGCAGGACGGTCTCTCGTTCGAGGCGGCGCTGAAAGAGGCGCAGTCGAAGGGCTATGCCGAAGCCGACCCGGGCCTGGACGTCGACGGCGGAGACGCCGCACACAAGCTCGTGGTGCTCGCGATGCTCGCGTTCGGTGCGCGCCTCGACGGCGTGAAGATCCCGACCGAGGGCATTCGCGGCGTAGAGCCCGTCGACCACGAGTTCGCGGAGCGCTTCGGTTACGTCGTGAAGCACCTCGCGATCGCCAAGGATCGCAGCGGACCGGGCGCGGCCGCGGGCACCGGTGCGCTCGAGCTGCGCGTGCACCCGGCGCTCGTCGCGAAGGATGCGCCGCTTGCCAACATCAACGGGGTCTTGAACGCCATCGCCGTGGAGGGCCGCGCCCTCGGCCCGTGCCTGCTCTCGGGGCGTGGCGCGGGTGACCTCCCGACGGCGGTGAGCGTCGTGGCCGACGTGGTCGACGTCGCGATCGCGAAGAAGAGCGGCGTGTCAGGACAGAGCACGCGCGCGATCCGGCTCGCGAAGCGCTCGGTGGCCCCGATGGACGACGTCGAGGCGCGCTACTACTTCCGCTTCTCGGTCTTCGATCGACCGGGCGTCCTCGCGCGCATCACCGGCGCGCTCGGCGAGCGTGGCGTCTCGATCGAGCAGCTCGTGCAGCAGGGTAGGGGCTCGGCCGACGTGCCGGTCGACGTCGTCATGCTGACCCATGAGACGAAGGAGTCGGCGGTGCAAGCGGCGCTCGCGGTGATCGGGGCGAGCGACTTCGTGGCGAAGCCGCCGCGGATGATCCGCGTCCACTGAGCGCGGCACCCGCGCACGGGGAGTGACGCGATGTCGCGGTCCTAGTACCCTCCGGGACAGGTATCGCGCATGGTCGACATCCCCAGGGCAACGTCGGGCGCGCCGTCGGCTCGAGATCTGACCGATCTCCTCCTTCGTCACCTCGCGCTCGGCGACGCGCGGTCGGCCACGGTCGAGCCGCTGGGCGTCGGGCATGCCATCCGCATCGACGGCGGCGATGGATACGTCACGCGCGCCGAGGTCCCCTCGTCGCTCGGGAACGCGGTGGCCGCGCGGCTCGCCATCATCGCGGATCTCGAGGTCGGCTCGAGCGCGACGCAGCTCGGACGCGTCCGCGTCGCGCTTCGCGAGCCGGAGAGTGGCCCCAGCCCGACGAGCAGCGAGTTCGTGGTCGCGGTCCGCACCATCGCCGCCGACCTCTCCGCCGAGATCCATCGCATGGCCACTACCTGGGCGCCGGCGAGCCTCCCGGATGCGAGCGGAGCCGAGCGCGAGCAGGCGTCCGGCCGCTATCACCTCAAGCGTGAGCTCGGGCGCGGCGGCATGGGCATCGTCTATCTCGGCGAGCACGTCGTCCTGCAGAAGGAGGTCGCCATCAAGGTGCTCCACGCGGGGGCGACGCTCAACCCGGTGCTCACTGCACAGTTCGTCGTGGAGGCGCGCGCGGCCTGCAGGGCGAGGCATCCCGGCATCGTCGACGTGACCGACTTCGGGACGCTGCCCGACGGACGCGCGTACATCGCGATGGAGCTCGTCGAGGGCCCGACGCTCTCCGCGGTCATCGAGGCAGAGGGCCCGCTTCATCCGCGACGGATCCTCGTGCTCGCCGCTCGCATCGCCGACGCGCTGCATGCTGCGGGCGCGCGCGGCGTCGTGCATCGCGATCTCACGCCTTCGAACATCTTCGTGTGCAGCGACGATCGTCCGAAGATCGGCGACTTCGGCGTCGCGAAGCTCATCGACGCCGACGCGAAGGACGAGCCGAACCAGACCGTCGGGACGGCCGGCTACATGGCGCCCGAGCAAGGGCTCGGCGAGGCCGTCGACGGCCGCAGCGACGTCTATTCGCTCGGCTGCGTGATGTACCGCATGGTCACGGGCGTCGTGCCGTTCACCGGCAAATCGCTGTACGCGATCCTGCTCAAGCACCTGAACGAGGCGCCGCCGCCGATGGAGAGCCCTCACGGTGCGGTGCCGGAGGAGCTGTCGCGCATCATCCTGCGCGCCCTCGCGAAGGCCCCGAGCGACCGCTACCAGACTGCCGGCGAGATGTTCAAGGACCTCCAGGAGGCGTCGAGCACGCTCTATCCGACGCTCTCCACGCAACCCGGTTCGACATGACGGCGCCTCGCTACACCGTGCTGGTGGTCGACGACGAAGCCGAGGTCGTCGAGACATTGAAGCGCAACTTGCGCAGCGAGCCTT
>JAXDMI010000927.1:0-3208 GCA_034666145.1 Myxococcales bacterium
AACGGCATGAAGAGCTTCGCGGTGCGGGTCGCGATGCTCGTGAACCATCGCATCATGGCGCGCAGGCGCGGCAAGGTCTGGGGCGACTCGTATCACCGTCGCGAGCTCACGACGCCGAGTGAGGTGCGAAACGTGATCGTCTATGTCCTGAACAATCATCTCAAGCACGGTGAGTGGGAGGTCGGCCTCATCGACCCGTGCTCGTCGGCGCCATGGTTTCACGGCTGGATGCATCGACGCGAACCGGTGCCTCCAGAACCGGATGCGGGCCAGCGCGCGAAGACATGGCTACTCCACGAAGGATGGTCGACCGTCGGCCTCGGATGGATCCATGTCGGCGAGGTTCCGCGCGCGTTGTGGAAGTGACGCGATGCGCGGCACGCGACGCGCTCCCGCGCCCGCACGCGATGCGCCGCAGGCGACGCACTCGCGCGCCGCCGCGTGGTGCTGCCGTCGCGACCGGGAGGGCGGCGGGCCTCGGTACCAACCCGACAAGCCTAGCGTGTGAGGCTCGCAAGGGTGGGGCGTGCGGAGGTGTCCGATTCTTCGTTCCAAGCGCCCTTCTCCAATCGATCAGGCGGGCAGCCTTCCATCGAAATGAATCGCGAGTTGGTGGTGAACGGTCTTCCAGTAGACAGGTCCTCCTATGCCACTTCTTCTCGACGTTGCGCACCGCGAGATAGAGAAGCTTCGCGGCGGCCTCGTCGCTCGGAGAGCGCCCTCGTAGTTGCGAGCTGATTCTCCGTAGCTGCGAGTTGGCCGACTCGATCGCGTTGGTCGTGTAGATGAGCCTCCGGATTTCGCGCAGCAATGCGGAGAAGGGGCGGGCCGCCTCCCAGTTTGCGCGCCACGCCTTTTGCAACGATGGGACAGCGCGACTTCCATGCTTCCTCGGACGCGTCGAGCTCGGCGAGGGCAGCGTCTCCGTGGAGGCCCTGTAGATGAGGCGCAGCTTCGCGATGAGGACCTTGCGATCCTTCCAGCCGACAAAGCGCGTCGAGCTGCGAACAAGGTGCGCGATGCAGTCTGTACGATGGTCTTGGGGAAGACTGCTTCAGTCGCTTGCGGAAAACCCCTTCAAGCGATCGCACCAAACGATGAGAGGTCCTCGACGCCTCGGTTTTTCAGCTATGTGATGACCTCGAGCCAGAGCTTCGCCCCTCGGGTCGACTCGAGCACTCGACCCACAGGCCGAGGATCTCTTCGCGCCCGTCGACGCCCACGCCGAGCGTGAGGTATGCCGGCTTGTTTTGCACGACGCCCTGGTCACGTATCTCGATCACGGGCGCGTCGAGAAAGGACGAAGGGCCAGACGCGGTCGTCGAGCGGACGACTCTGCCAGGCGGCACTCTCGTCGACGACCGCGTCGGTCACGCTCGAAAGGCCCGGTGCGACCTCCGTGCCGTAGATCTCGCTGAGATGAGCCTGGATATCCCGAGAGCCTGGATATCCCGAGCGCTCATGCCGCGCGCGACATCGCCAAGACCCTGTCGTCCAAGCCGGTAAAGCGTCGCTGCCTTTTGACGAGCTTCGTCTCGAAGGACGCATTGCGGTCGCGGGCGACCTCGATGGAGACGTCGCCCAGCTCCCTCGTCAGCGTCTTCTCACCCTTGCCGTCGCCTGAGTTGCCCGACCCACGCCCATCGGCAGCGTGCGCCTCGTAACCGAGGTGCTCGGTCATCTCCGCCTCGAGAGCGCGCTCGACGCGTGCGCCCGTGAGCTGCTCGAGCAGCGCGTCTGGACCGGTCAGGTCTTCCGGCTTCGACTACCCCGCAAGCAGCTGGTCGAGCACGTCCTTCATCGGCGTCTTCCCCTCTTGATGCTGAAAGGGCGCCCTCTGCGATCAGATACTGATCACTTACACGTAATTTCGGACAAGCTCCGGCGTGACTTCAGGCCCCTCATTGACCGGATTCGTCGGCCGTCGTGATCAGGATCGTAAGCATGCTTACGAGATCGAGTAACCCGTACTCCAACTCGCAACGATGCGTACGAGATCGAGTCTCCAGTACTCGATCTTGCAAGCATGCTTGCGATCCGCCTCCCCGCTCTCGCCCCGCGCTCGCCGTCGCTCTCGCATCCGCTCTCGCTCACCCGACCTCCTCGTGGACAACCCCGAGGCCCGCGAATACCTGACACTAGGCTGTCATACGCCTGACCTAGCCTGGGCTCCGTTGAACCCGCCGAAAACCTCGGCTACCCAACCACGACATCGAAGGAGCCCGCCAATGAGCCTCATCTTCTATTACGCGCCCATGTCCACTGCGACCGTGACCCACCTCGCGCTCGAGGAGCTCGGTATCCCGTACGAGAAGGTGAAGATGGACTTCACGTCCGGGGACCTTGCGAAGCCGCCGTTCCTCGCGCTGAACCCGAACGCAAAGGTCCCGGTCATCGTGCACGACGGCACGCCCATCTTCGAGTCGATCGCGATCGCGATCTATCTCGGCGAGACCTTCGGCGTGGAGAAGAAGCTCTTCCCGCCGCCCGGCCCGCGCCGCGGCGAGGCGCTCAAGTGGCTCGTCTGGAGCGGTGTCTCGCTCATGGAGGCGATCTCGCGCCACCGGCACAACACCTCGGACCGCGTTCCGGTCGAACGCCACAACGCGAAGGCGGCGGAGGCGGCGAAGGCCGACGTCGAGAAGCACCTCGGCATCCTCGACGGCGCCCTCGCGGGCAAGACGTGGCTCGTGGGCGACGCCTTCACCCTCGTCGATTCGCACCTCGGTGGCATCGTCGGCTACGCCGGCATGTGCGGCTTCGACACGAAGCGCTTCCCCCACCTCCAGGCGTGGCTCGAGCGCTGCAACGCTCGCCCGGCCGCGTCTACCGTCATGAAGGGCGGTTGATACCGCCCTCACATCTCCAGCAGCGCGATCGAGCGCGGCGCGATCGTCATCACGTCTGCGCTCGGCAGCGCATGCACCGCGTTCGCTGGGTCGTCGAAGATCGCGACCGACGACCGGCGCGTGGCGGCTCCGTCCATCACCACGCGTACCGTTCGCGGAGCCGCGCTGCGTTCACGACCAGCACGCGTGCCCACCGTGCCCGCGCAGGTCGGTGCCATCGGTGAGCTTTCGGCAGAGCTGCGTCGCGATCTCCCATCGGCCGACGCCGACGCGCCAATCCTGCATGCCCGCGGACTTCATCGCCGCAGCCAACCCGGCGATCTCGTCGTACGCGAAGAGCGCGCCCGAGAGATCGTACT
>JAXDMI010000928.1:0-8569 GCA_034666145.1 Myxococcales bacterium
GTCGTACGTTGCGCGAAGGTCTCCACGAGATCGTCTCGAGCCCGTATCTGGCCGTGGTGGTGGCCGTGGCGGTGCTCGCCACGTTCGGGAAGTACTTCGTCGACTTCGCGTTCCTCGAGCAGATCAGCACCGTGTCGAAGGGCGAGGTCGAGCTCGCGTCGCTGCTCGGTCTCTTCAGCGGGCTGACGCAGACGCTGAGCCTCCTCACGCGCGTCTTCGTCTCGCGCCCGCTCCTCGCCCGCCTGGGAATCCGCGTCGGCGTCCTCATCCTGCCGATCGCGCATGCGGTGTGCACGCTACTGACGATATTGGCGGGCGTATTCGGCCCCAGCGCCGCCGTCTTCTGGCTCGTGATTGGCAATCAGGGAATCTACAAGTCGCTCAAACACCCTATCGACAATGCGTCTTTCAAGGTCCTCTATCAGCCGCTGAAACCCGAGCAGCGGCTCGGCGTGCAGATCGCGGTGGAGATCATCTTCTCGCCCGCTGTCGTCGGGATCGCCGGCGGCGTGATGCTGCTCTTCAGCTCGGGAATGCACTACGACCCGGTGCTCTTCTCCGGGGTGCTGCTCGTCGTCTTCGTGGCCTGGGCGTTCGCGGCGCGTGCGGCAGGCCGCGGCTATGCGCGGAAGCTCGTGGAGATGCTGCGCCGTCGCATCGAGGGCGAATTCACGTTCACGTTCGACGACGCCACCACGCTGACGACGCTGCGGTCTCATCTCGGAAGCACCGACCCGGGCGAGGTGTGCGTCGCGCTGGGTCTCCTCGAGAAGGCGGCGCCGGCCGACCTCGACGAGATCCTGCTCACGCAGACCTCGCACCCCTCGCCGATCGTTCGCCGCTACGCGATCGAGCGTCTCCTCGAGCTACGGCCGGAGAGCCTGCGGCGCATCCGCAACCGCATCTCCGTCGATCCCGAGCCGTCCGTGCGCGGCGCCGCGATGCGCCTCGCGTCCGCGGACCGTCCCGAGGACGCCGTCGTCGAGATCGTGCCCTATCTCGCCGATCGCGACGAATCGGTGCGGCGCGCAGCGTTCACCGTGCTCCTCGGCCTCTCGGGAGAGAACGCGCGAGCGGTGGCTCGCGCTGCGCTGGACGACATCGCGACCAGCGCGGATCCCGCGGAGCGCATCCTCGCCGCGAGGCTCGCCGGCGCGCATGGCATTCGCGAGATCGTCGTCACCCTCCTCGGCGACACGCATTTCGGCGTGCGTCGCGCGGCGATCGGAGCGACGGGCGCGCTCCGTGACCCGACGCTGCGGCCGACGTTGATGCAGCATCTCCTCGACCCGCGCTTCGCACAGGCGGCGGCGATTGCCCTCGCCGCCGAGGGCGATGCCGCGCTCGACAGCCTCGCCGCGTTGTTCGTGCCGTCGGCCGATGCGCTCGTCCTTCGCCGGCTCGTCCATGTCCATCGACTGATCGGCACGGAAGCGGCGCGGCGCGTGCTGGCCTCGCACCTCGATTTTCCCGAGGTGACGGTGAGGAGCCGCATCCTGCGCGCCCTCGATCGCATGGGATGGTCGGCGGCGACGGCGGCCGAGCGGCTCCGCGTGAGGGAGCTCCTGCGCGTCGAGGCCGCGGAGACCGCATGGGCGCTCGCAGCGCGCCGCGATCTCGGCGCCGGCAAGCAGGACGATCTCGACGTGGTTCGTCGCGCGCTCGACGAAGAGGCGGCAGACGGGCGGCGGCGCATCCTCAACCTCCTCTCGTTCGTGCACGATCGGCTCGCGGTGCATCGCGCGGCCATGCACGTCGCGCACGAGTCGAAGGACAAGCGAGCGTTCGCGCATGAGGTGCTCGAGCTGATGCTCGACTCCGACGAACGTGAGCACGTGTTGCCGTTCATCGTCGAGGTGCCGCTCGAGGAACGGCTGAGCCTCCTCGAAGAGGCGCACGACGTGGCGCCGCGCTCCGCCGACGCGCGGCTTCGCGAGATCCTCGAGCGCCCGGCGCGCTCCATGCGTCGGTGGACGCACGACTCCGCGACGTGGGTGATGGAGAGGCGTGCGAACGCGCCGGCATCGGAGAGAGACATGCTGTTGATCCAGAAGGTCATCCTGCTGAAGACGGTGGCGATGTTCGAGCACACGCCCGAAGAGCTGGTCGGAGAGGTGGCATCGATCGTGGAGATCGTCGACCACCCGAAGGGCACGCGCATCTTCGACAAGGGCGATGCCGGCGAGAGCATGTACATCGTGGTGAGCGGCAAGGTCCGCGTGTTCGACGGTGACCGGACGCTGAGCGTCCTCGGCGAACGCGAGCTCTTCGGCGAGCTGGCGCTCCTCGACCCGGAGCCGCGCTCGGCGTCGGTCGAGACCATCGAGGACACGCGGCTGTTCCGCCTCGACGGCGACCTCTTCACGCAGCTCATGGCGGCGAACGTCGAGATCGTCCGTGGCGTTCTGCACATCCTCTGCGAGCGGCTGCGCGCGACGTCGGCAGCCGCGGGCAGGCCGTAGCCAACGCTGGTTTCGTCGGGGTAAGATGCGGCGAATTGCCCACGATCCCGGAAGACATCGTCGAGCTCCTCGAGGGAGGTGTCTCGATCCTGGTGGGAACGCGCGATGCGGAGTCCCGGCCGGAGGTCGCGCGCGCCGTGGGATGTTCGGTCTCGCGCGATCGGAGGGAGGTCACGATCTACCTGCACGAGGCGTGGGGCGCGAAGGCGCTCGTGAACCTGCAGGCCAATCGTGAGATCGCGGTGGGGTTCTCGCGACCGCTCGACAACTTCGCCATCCAGCTCAAGGGAAAGTGCACGCAGTTCGTGCCGGCCAGCGAGGGCGATCGCACCACCGTCGACCGGTACCACGCCACCTATGGTGAGCAGCTGTACATGACGGGTTTTCCGCGGAGCACGACGCGCCGGTTCATCTTCTGGCCGGCCGTCGCAGTGACCTTCGGCGTGCGTGACATCTTCGTGCAGACGCCCGGCCCGGACGCCGGCAAGCGGCTCGAGGGACCCGCGCGATGAAGGTCTCCGATCTCGCGAGGCGCTGCTTCCAGGGCGTGATGCCGGCGGTGATCGCCACCTGCGACGACGACGGAATCCCGAACGTCACGTACCTGAGCCACGTGCATTATCTCGACGCGACGCACATCGCGCTGTCGTGTCAGTTCTTCAACAAGACGAAGAAGAACGTCCTCGCCAATCGCTACGCGAGCATCGAGCTGTACGACCCGCAGACCATCGAGATGTACCGGATGCGCGTCCGCTACGACCACGCGGAGACGAGCGGCGCGCTCTTCCACGACATGTCGCGACGGATCGACGCCATTGCATCGCACACCGGGATGACCGGCATCTTCAAGCTGCTCTCGGCCGACGTGTACGAGGTGCTCGAGGTCGAGCAGGTGCAGGGCTTCATCGAGCCGCTGCCGCCCGACGCCGTGCTCGACGATCCGCCCGCGTATCGCAGCGAGGTCACCGGCCTCCAGCTCGTCTCGCAGCGAACGTCGAAGGCCACCGATCTCGACGACCTGCTCTCGACCGTGCTCGAGGCGCTCGAGCAGGCGTTCGGCTTCGAGCATTCGATGGTGCTCCTCTGTGACGAAGCGGCGCCGCGCCTCTATGCCGTCGCGAGCCGAGGCTACGGCGAGAATGGCGTCGGCGCCGAGGTCCACGTGGGCGACGGCCTCATCGGCACCGTCGCGCGCGAGCGTTGCATCCTGCGCGTGGCGGGCGTCGGCGCCGAGCTGCGTTATGGGCGCGCCATCCGCGCGAGCGTGCATCGCGCGGGAAAGGGACGCGCGCTCACCCCCGAGATTCCGCTTCCGGGGCTCGTCGACGCGCAGAGCCAGCTCGCGCTGCCGCTGGTCTCGGGCGATCGGCTGGTGGGTGTGCTCGCCGTCGAGAGCCGCACGGCGGCGGCGTTCGAGGAATGGCACGAGGCATATCTCGAGATCATCGCCTCGCAGGTGGCGCTCGCGATCGAGAACATCGTGCGTCGCGGTCGCGAAGCGGAGACCGAAGCAGCGGAGCCGCGCGAGCCGCGCGAGCCGCAGCGGCCAACCACGACACCCGCCACGCGGGCTCGGCGCTTCGTCTTCTATCCGAGCGACGACTGCATGTTCGTCGACGATGACTACCTCGTGCGCAACGTGCCCGGTAAGATCCTGTGGCGCTTGCTGAGCGCGTACCGGACCTCGGGACGCACCGAGTTCACGAATCGCGAGCTGCGCCTCGATGCTTCGCTGGGGTTGCCGGCGGTGCGGGACAACCTCGAGAGCCGGCTCGTCCTCCTCCGCAAGCGGCTGGAGCAGAAGTGCCCAGACCTGGCGCTGGTATCGATCGGGCGCGGCCAGTTCCGCCTCGACGTGGCCTGCGAGCTCACGCTCGAGGAGCGAACGGGCGAGCCTTGCGGCGCTTAAGAAGCGTTTAAGAAACTCTCGTGGATCGCTTGCGGGCGACTTAGCAATCGCGCCTTCGGGCGAATGGCATCTTCTTCTCTCCCCCACGAGGAGATCGAGATGACCATCGCCGCCGCTTCCGCCAACGTCGAATCACCGCCATCCAGCACGCTACCCAAGACGCTCCCCGCCCCGCCCCGGGTCGACCTGTTCGGTGACATCCACAAGGCCATCCGCTTCGCGCTCTCGGAGCTGCTCGGTCAGATGGGCCGCGCGGTCTTCACCGACGCGAGCAGCGTCGAGCGCATCGTCGCGCAGCTCGAGGACGTGCTGAGCCTCTGCGAGGACCACCGCGGTCACGAGGATCGGCTGATCTTCCCCTCGCTGGGCACGCGTCTCCAGGGCACCCTCGACTGCGCCCAGGCCGCGCACGCGTGCCGGCCCGTACAGATCGCCGAGCTGCATGCGCTCGCCGAAGCGCTTCGCGCAGCGATCGACCCGCGACGGCAGCTGCTCGCCGGCCGGACGCTCTATCTGCACTTCAGCACGTTCACCGCGGAGCTCCTCCTGCACATGGCGGAAGAAGAGCGCGTGGTCCAGCCGCTCCTCGAGCACTTCTTCACCGACGACGAGCTCGACGAGGTCCACGGGCAGCTCCTCGCCGCGCTGACGCCCGAGGAGAAGATGCGATCGGCGCCCTGGCTGCTCCGCGCCATGAACCCCGAGGAGCTCTCGAAACCCCAATACGCCGACCTCGTGTCGAGCGCAGGCCTGTGAAGGAGCTCATCATGCGTGCCCTGCTGAAGAAGCTTCTCCGCCTCGCTGGCTACGTGCTCGGCGCGGTCGTTGTCCTCGCCGGTATCCTCGCGGCCTACGTGCAAATCGACGGGATACCCAAATATCCTCACGAGACGCCGCAGCTCACGATCGTGAGCACGCCGGCGAGCGTAGCGCGCGGCAAGCGACTCGCATCCATGCTCTGCAACGAGTGTCATCTCAGCAGCGAGACCAACCAGCTCACGGGAAAGCACCTCACCGAGCTGCCCGAGGAGTTCGGAGACGTCTATTCGAAGAACATCACTCGCCACCCCGAAATGGGAGTCGGCAAATGGACCGACGGCGAGCTCGCGTATTTCCTGCGCACCGGCGTTCGTCCGGACGGCCAGTACGTGCCGCCGTGGATGGTGAAGCTCCCGCACCTCTCGGACGACGACCTCGGCGCGATCATCTCGTTCCTGCGCTCCGACGATCCCGTCGTGGCGCCGTCGCCGGCGCCGCCGCTCGGCACCACGAAGCCGTCGTTCCTCGCCAAGGCGCTAGCGCACGGCGTATTCGGGCCTTTGCCTTATCCGAGCGAGCGAATTCCCACTCCGCCGCTGAGCGACCGTGTCGCGTATGGCAGATATCTCACCGTCGCGCTCGATTGCTTCAGTTGCCACTCCGCGGACTTCAAGACCATGAACATCATGGAGCCGGAGAAGACGCCCGGTTACCTCGGGGGCGGCAACACGCTGCAAGACGCGGAGAAGAAGGCGATCCACTCCGCGAACCTCACCCCCGACGACGAGACGGGCATCGGTCGCTGGACCGAAGAGGACTTCGCGCGCGCGGTCACGACCGGCGTGCGTCCCGACGGGCGCGTCCTCCACTATCCCATGTTGCCGAAGACCGAGCTCGAGCCCGACGAGGTCAGCGCCATCTACGCGTACCTGCGCACGGTCCCGAAGATCCACAACGCGGTCGAGCGCCCCGCCGCCGTGCTCGCCACGACTGCCGCTGCGGGCAGCCATCCCGGCAAGCGCATCTACCAGAAGTACGGCTGCGGTTCGTGCCACGGCGAGAACGGCATCGGCCTCGTCGGCGACCTTCGCGGCGCGAACGAGCACTTCGCGAACGACGCGGCGCTGCGCGCGTGGATCGAAGACGCGCCGCGGCAAAAGCCCGGCACGAAGATGCCGCCGTGGAAGGGCGTCATCCGCGACGAGGACTACGCGCCGCTGATGAGCTACGTGCGAACGCTCGCTCGGCCCGGAAAAAGCGCCTCACTGTGAAGCGAAGCGGCGTGAAGCGCATGACGCGGGGCGACTCGTCGATCGACGTGCCGAGCACGCCCCGCGCCAGCGTGCGCTTTCCCGCTTCGTAGCTACGGTTAAACCATGGCCAGTGGTTGGGGCCGGGTGTTGATGACCGGAGCGTTCGTCGCGCTCCTCGCGCTTCCAGGTCGGCTGCGTCCGCGGCCGGGCGAAGCCATCGCGAGCGAGACGCCTCCCGAGTCGGTGGCGCCGGTCGATCCGTCGGCGAGCTGCACGGTCGTCGAGCAGGGCACGATGGTGCATCTGTTCGACACGAGCGCGCTCGCCGGCGGGCCGTACTACGTGAACGACCACACGCTGGTGCAGGGTCCCGACGGGACGTGGCATTTGTTCGGCATCTTCCACGCCGAGCCCATGGGCGCGGACACCGAAGTCGACCTCATCCACGCCATCAGCGAAGTGCGTAATCCGGCGAAATGGGAGGCCGGATCCTTCGAGGCCGCGCCCGAGCCGTATCGGATCGCGCTGCGAGCCGATCGTGCGCTTGGTGAGACGCATGCGTGGGCTCCGCACGTCGTCCCGTGGGAAGGCCGTTACATGATGGTGTATCAGGGCGGCGGAGCAGACGATTATCACGCGTCGATCCGGCTCGCGGAGTCCGATGATCTCTATCGCTGGACGCGCGTCGGCCATGTGCCGCTCTTCGAGGACTTCTGCGAAGCGCGCGATCCCATGCTCGTCCGCCGCGGCGGCGCCTGGGCGCTCTACTACTCACGATGCGATTCGATCACGCGCAAGCTGAGCGGAGTGGCGTATCGGCTGTCGCCGGATCTGGTGCACTGGGGCGAGGCGCGCATGGCGCTCACCAACGATCAGGCGCCGGCGACGAGCAACGCCGCATATGCGGAATCCCCGTTCGTGTTCGAGCGGAATGGCATGTTCTGGATGTCGGTGACCGCCTATCCAGTCGCGTGGGATGCGACGCTCCTCTATCGATCGTCGGTCCCCTCCGCATTCCCGAGCGCGCCCTATACGCGACTTCGCGCGCACGCCGCGGAGTGGGTATTCGGCAATCACGGCGAAGTGTGGCTCACGCACGCGGGCCCCGGCCAGCGCGGCGTGTGGATCTCTCCGCTCGAAGGCTTCTGATCGCGCTTCTGATCGCGCTTCTGGTCGCGCTCAGGTCTGGCACTGCGTGCAGAAGACGGTGCCGCGGCCGGCCAGGATCATCTTGCCGAGCGGGCGCTTGCAGCGCGGACAAGGCGTCCCTTCGTTGCCGTAGACGAGGAACGGATTGGGCGCGCCGGCCTCCTCGACATACGTGATGGGCGGGCCGCCTTGCAGCGCGATGGCCTTCTCGATCGAGCGGGTGATGCCCCGAGCGAGCGCGGCGACCTCCTTGCGTGAGAGGTCGCGCGCCGGTCGTCGCGGATCGATGCGCGCGGCGAAGAGCGCCTCGGTCGCATGGATGTTCCCGACGCCGGCGAGCACGGTCTGATCGAGGAGCGTCGGCTTGATGGCGAGCTTTCGCTTGGCGAGCTTGGCGTGGAGCGCATCGACGTCGATCCCGTCGGCGAGCGGATCGGGGCCGAGCGCGGCCCACACCGGGAGATCGTCCTTGTTCTTCGCGACGACGACGAAGCGTCCGAAGAGACGTGGATCGAGATAGCGAACGCTGCGTCGTTGCTTTGCGGAGCTCACGTCGAAGCGCACCTTCTCGAACTTCAGCGTCGCGTCGTCGACGCGTGCGCGCACCCACTTGCCGGTCATGCCGAGATGCGAGAAGACGCGCACACCCGAGTCGAGCTCGATGCGGAGCCACTTGCCGCGCCGACCGACGGCGGTGACGTGCGCGCCTCTCAGCGCGCGAACGACGCTCGCAGGCTTCGTTCCGTCATCGAGGATGCGTGCATCTTGCACGCTGACGGAATCGACATGGGTACGAAGCAACCAGCGTTCGAGGCTGCGGCGCGCGTATTCGACCTCGGGTAGCTCGGGCACGTGCCGGTTCTCGCATTCCTTCCCTGGTGAGGACAATAGGCCTCGTGAGGACAGGAGGCCTCCAATGCCCCCGGGGGAGATCTGTGTTACGCCGTCACGTCATGCGACCCCACCTTGCTGCACTGGTGCTCGCGACGGGTGCGCTCTGCGCGCTCACGGGCGGTGACGCGAATGCCGACGATCCT
>JAXDMI010000929.1:0-12579 GCA_034666145.1 Myxococcales bacterium
CGGCAAGGTCGTTCCCCGCCGCATCAGCGGCAACTGCGCCCTTCACCAGCGCAAGGTGACGCTCGCGGTCAAGCGCGCGCGCAACATCGCGCTCCTTCCCTTCACCGTCACGTCCTGACGGAGGCGAGCAACATGGCAACGACACTCCAAGTGGTCCTCCAGTCCAACGTCGACAAGGTCGGCGACTCTGGCGAGCTCGTGAAGGTCCGTCCGGGCTTCGCGCGCAACTACCTCATCCCGCGTGGCCTCGCCGTTCCGGCGACGACGGCTGCCGTCAACCGCATCACGCACGAGAAGGCGGTCGCGGTCGCGAAGGCGGACAAGACCAAGAAGGAGATGCAGGCCTTCGCCGAGAAGATCAACGCGCTGAAGCTCACGCTTTCGCGCTCGGTCGGCGAAGACGACAAGCTCTTCGGCTCGGTCACGTCCAAGGAGATCGAGAACGCGGCGAAGGCCGCGGGCGTCGCGATCGATCGCAAGAAGATGCACCTCGCGGAGCCTCTCAAGGCCCTCGGCACCTTCGAGATCCCGGTTCGTCTCATGACCGACGTCACCGCGACGTTGAAGGTCGAAGTCGTCAAGAAGTAGGTAGGTCGTGTGCAGCGCACACGACACAGCCTTCCGAAGGTCGGCTAGTGTCCATTCTCGTGAGTCGTTGGGCACTACCCAGCGACTACACAACGCCTCGGTCCTGCGTCTTTTTTAGACGGGCGACCGGGGCGTTGCCCATTTGGAGGTTCCACCTGTGGAAAAGAAGTGGGGTCCCCGTGCGCAAGCTGTCGAGAACCCCCCGGTCATCGAGGGGCGTGTGCCCCCGCACGATCTCGAGGCCGAGGCGGCGGTCCTTTCCGCGTGCATGCTCGACCCGTCGGCGATGGACAAGATCACCGACCTCAAGCCGGAGTATTTCTACTCCGAAGCTCACCGTCGAATCTTCGAGGCCTGCTTCGAGCTGAAGCAGAGCGGCCACCCGGTCGACGTGCTCCAGGTCCAGAGCTACCTGAAGGATCGGCAGCGCCTCGCGCAGGTCGGCGGCGCCGGTTACCTGACGGAGATCCTCGACGCGGCGCCGGTCGTCGCGAACGTCGGCGCCTACGGACGGACCATCCACGAGAAGTTCCGCATCCGGCAGGTCATCCTCGCGTGCCAGCGCGTGTCGGCGCAGGGCTACGTCGACTACGGCGAGCCGCAGGCGTTCATCGATGGCGCCGAGCAGGCCATCTACAACATCGCCCGCACCAGCGCGAAGCAGAGCGTCGAGAAGCTCCTCGACGTCATGAAGAAGTCGTTCAAGCGATTGAACGACGCCGTCGCGCGCGGCGACCGCATCACGGGCGTCCCGACCGGGTTCGATCGCTACGACAAGCTCACGTCGGGCCTGCACGAGGGCGACCTCTCGATCATCGCGGCGCGCCCCGGCATGGGCAAGACGAGCTTCGTCCTCAACATCGCCGCGAACGTCGCGAGCCCCAAGGGCCGCGAGGTGGACGGCGACCCCAACCAGCGCTGGGAAGAGGGCGGCGTCGGTTGCGTGGTCTTCTCGCTCGAAATGCCGCGCGAGCAGCTCGCGAATCGTATGGTCTGCTCGGAGGCGCGGGTCGACGTCAGCAAGATGCGCACGGGCTACTTGAGCCCGCAGGACTGGAGCAAGCTCACGCAGGCCGCGAGCTTCCTCGGCAGCCTCCCGATCTGGATCGACGACTCGCCCGGCCTCTCGATCATCGAGCTGCGCGCGAAGGTGCGCCGCCTCCAAGCAGAGTTCGACACGCGCGACGAGGAGGGACGCAAGATCAAGAAGATCGGCTGCGTCATCATCGACTACCTCCAGCTCATGAAGGGTCGCGACGGCGTGGCCTCGCGCGAGCAGGAGATCAGCGAGATCTCGCGCGGCCTCAAGGGCCTCGCGAAGGAGCTCGAGGTGCCGGTCATCGCGCTCTCTCAGCTCAATCGCGCGGTCGAGACACGAAGCGAGAAGTCGAAGCGCCCGCTCATCAGCGACCTCCGCGAGTCGGGCGCCATCGAGCAGGACGCCGACAACATCGTCTTCATCTACCGCGACGACTACTACAACCGCGAAGACTCGGCGGAGCCGAACATCGCGGAGCTCATCATCGCGAAGCAGCGAAACGGGCCGACGGGCACCGCGAAGGTGCGGTTCGATCGCCAATGGACGCGCTTCGACAACCTCGCCGAGGGCGAGTACGAGGACTCGCCGGAGTAGGCGATCGCGACCGCGCGCGACCGCGATCGCGCGCGACCGATCCGCGATCGCGGAGCGTCGTGCGCGCGCTCTTTCGCGCGCTTCCGCATTCGTTCCGCATTCCTCGCGACCGGCGGCCGCTGCGGCACGTCTCGGCGTTGACGACCCCACGTCTGCGCGGTCGACTCCAGGCGCCGCGTTGTGCGGCCCTGCGAGGATCTCCATGCGCCCTTCTCCTGCACCGCACGCACCGCGCGTCGGCTCACCCGCTCCGCCTCTTCACATGCGCAGCATGGGCGGCGCGCGCGAGACGCTCACCATCGCGTCACTCGACGGTCAGCCCGCGGTGCTCGCATTCCTCGACGACTGGTCACCGGTCGACACGCCACCGGAGGACCTCGGCGCCGTGCGCGCCGAGCTGCGCGGCCTCGGCGCCGTGCTCGTGGTGCTCTCCAGCGCGGGCCTCTTTCTCTTCCGACCCGACGACGAGCTGGAGCGCTTCGCGCGCGCGAGCGAGCTCGACGCGGAAGACATCGCCGACGTCCACGCTGCGTTCGGCTTGAAGCGCTGCGCCGGCGGCCTCGCCACGCCGGGCCTCTTCGTCATCGACGGCAAGGGCGTCCTCCGCTTCGCGCACGTCTGGCGGGACGGCGGTGACGTGAGCCTCGGCGCAGTCACCGAGGCGCTCGGCGCCGCGGGAAGGGCGGTGGTCAGCTCGAAGCGCTCGGTGCTCGTATCACGCCGCGAGCTGGTGGTCACGAGCCTCGTCGCCGGCTTCGCGCTCATGTTCCTCGAGGGCTGCGAAAAGAACGAGAACGGCAAGCCGACGCCGGCGGGCACCGGCAAGACCACCGTCAGCGCGGCCGCGACCGACGGCGGGGCTCACGAAGGCGAGATCGACATCACACTCGACGTGAACGGTACGCCGCGCACGCTGCGGATCGATCCGCGCACCACGCTGCTCGACGCGCTTCGCGAGCGCATGAACCTTCCCGGCACGAAGAAGGGGTGCGATCACGGTCAGTGCGGTGCATGCACAGTGCACGTAGATGGGCGCCGCGCCAACTCGTGCCTCCTCTTCGCATCGATGGTGGAGGGAAAGAAGATCCTCACCATCGAAGGCCTCGCGAAGGGCAACGACCTGCATCCCGTGCAGGCCGCCTTCGTCGCCGAGGACGCGCTCCAGTGCGGCTACTGCACGCCCGGTCAGATCATGAGCGCGGTCGCGCTCCTCCAGGAGGGCGTCGCCAAGACCGATGCCGAGGTCCAAGAGATGATGAGCGGCAACATCTGCCGGTGCGGCGCGTACACGAACATCGTGTCCGCCATCCAACACGCGCGGAAGGGAGCGGCCTGATGGAATCGTTCAAGTACGTGCGCGTCGTGGACGAAGCGAAGGCCATCGAAGCGATGACGCCGCCGAATGCGCGCTTCATCGCCGGCGGGACGTTGCTCGTCGACCTCATGAAGCTCGGCGTCGAGACGCCGTCGGACCTCGTCGATGTCAACGGCATGCCGCTCGACACGATCGAGAAGCTCCCCGAAGGCCTGAAAATAGGGGCGATGAGCCGCAACAGCGATCTCGCGAATCACCCCATCGTGAGAGCGAGCTTCCCGGTGCTGAGCGAGGCGCTGCTCTCGGGGGCGTCTCCGCAGCTCCGCAACATGGCGACGCTGGGCGGCAACTTGATGCAGCGGCCGCGCTGCAGTTACTTCCGCGACCTCTCCTACGCCGCGTGCAACAAGCGGAGGCCCGGGTCGGGCTGCGCGGCCATGGACGGCTGGTCGCGCATGCACGCCGTGCTCGGCACGAGCGACCAATGTATCGCCGCGAATCCTTCGGACATGAGCGTGGCGCTCCACGCGCTCGACGCCACGGTCTTCGTCACCGGTCGCAAGGGACCGCGCATCATCCCCATCACCGACTTCCACGTCGCGCCCGGCAACAAGCCCGAGGTAGAGACGGTCCTCACCCACGACGAGATCATCACGCACGTGATCATCCCCGACAACGCCTTCGCGAAGCACTCGCGCTACGTCAAGGTGCGCGATCGCGCCTCCTATGCGTTCGCGCTCGTCTCGGCGGCGGTCGCGCTCGACGTGCAGGGCGGCACCATCAAGCAGGCACGCGTCGCCCTCGGCGGTCTCTCCACCAAGCCATGGCGCAGCAAGGAGGCGGAGCAGAAGCTCGAAGGACAGAAACCCTCGAAGGAGGTCTTCCGCGCCGCGGCGGAGGCCGCGCTCACCGGCGCCATCACCAAGAAAGACAACGCGTTCAAGGTGGAGCTCGGCAAGCGCACCATCGTTCGGGCGCTCGAGCTCGTAGGAGGTGCAGCGTGACCGAGCAAATGACGGGGAAGGGGATCGACCGCCTGGACGCGCGCCTCAAGGTGATGGGCAAGGCGACGTACGCCGCCGAGTTCGCGACGGCGAACGTCGCGCACGCCGTGATCGTGGGCGTAGGGGGCGGGAAGGGGAAGCTCACTGCGCTCGACACCGCGGGCGCAGAGAAGGCGCCGGGCGTCATCACCGTCCTCAGCCACAAGAATGCACCGAAGCTGCCGGGTGCATCGAAGAGGCTCGAGGGCGTCGATCGCGTCCTCCAGATCTTCCAAGACGATCTCATCTACTACTCGGACCAACCCATCGCGCTGGTCGTCGCCGACACGCTCGAGCACGCGAGGTACGCTGCGTCGCTGGTCAAGCCGACCGTCGATGCCGGGACGCCCGTCGTCTCGATGGAGGCGGAGCGAGCTCGCGCCTATCCGCCCAAGACGCTCAACGGGAAGCCCCCGGACACCAACAAGGGCGATTTCGACGTCGCTTTCGCCGGCGCCAAGACGAGGGTCGAGCAGACCTACACGACGCCCGACGAGCATCACAACCCCATGGAGATGCATGCCACGATCGCGGTGTGGCAGGCCGAGGACAAGGTCACCGTCTACGATGCAACGCAGGGCATCAGCACCGTCCAGAAGAAGGTGGCCACGGTCTTCGAGCTCAAGCCCGAGGACGTCCGCGTCATCTCGCACTACGTCGGTGGCGGCTTCGGGTGCAAGGGCTCGCCTTGGTCGCACATCGCGCTCGCGGTGATGGCCGCGAAGGTCACCCAGCGACCGGTGAAGGTGATGCTGACGCGCCAGCAGATGTTCGGGTTCGTCGGGAACCGGCCGCAGACCACCCAGAAGGTCTCGCTCGGGGCCGATGCGTCGGGAAAGCTGGTCGCGGTCCGAACCGACATCCTCTCGTACACGTCGCAGCTCGACGAGTTCATGGAGCCGGCCGGACTTCCTTCGCGCATGCTCTACGCGTGCAACAACATCCAGACGTCGCATCGCCTGGTGAAGCTGGACAAGTCGACGCCCACGTTCATGCGCGCGCCCGGCGAGGCGACGGGCACCTACGGGCTCGAATGCGCGATGGACGAGCTGGCGTACGCGCTCGACGTCGACCCGTTGAAGCTGCGGCTCGACAACTATGCCGAGACGGATCCCGACGAGAACAAGCCGTGGTCGAGCAAGGAGTTGCGTGCATGCTACAAGCAAGCCGCGGACAAGTTCGGCTGGCAGAAGCGCAAGAAGCAGCCGCGCTCCACGCGCGACGGCCATTGGCTCGTTGGTCAGGGAATGGCCACCGCGACGTATCCCGCGAACTACCGTGACTCGTCGGCCGTCGCGAGGATCAAGCCCGACGGAACAGCCCTCGTGCAGTCCGGCACGCAGGACATCGGTACCGGGACGTACACGATCATGACCCAGATCGCGGCCGATGCCCTGGGCATGCCGATGGACAAGGTGACCTTCGAGCTCGGCGACACGAGGTTCCCCCCGGCGACGGGCTCGGGCGGCTCCTCGACGGCCGCGAGCGCCGGCTCCGCCGTGAAGCTGGCGTGTGTTGCCGTGCGCGGTCAGCTGATCGATCTCGCGATCGGCAACGCGGCCTCGCCACTCAACGGGCTCACCGCGGCCGACGTCGACATCGACGGCGGCGCACTGGTCTCGAAGAAGGACAAGACCAAGCGCGAGAACATCGGTGACATCGTCAAGCGCACCGGCAAGGACGAGCTCTCGGCCCGCGCTGACGCGAAGCCGGGGGAGGCCCGCAAGGCCCACTCGTGCCACTCGTTCGGCGCGCAGTTCGCCGAGGTGCGCGTCGACGAGGCCACCGGCGAGGTGCGCGTCAGCCGTGTGGTCGCGGCGTTCGCGGCGGGGAAGATCCTCAACGCGAAGACCGCGCGCAGTCAGTTCCTCGGCGGTATCGTCTGGGGCATCGGCTTCGCGCTCACCGAGCAGACGGTCCGCGACGCCCGCACGGGTCGCGCCGTGAACAACTCGCTGCAGGACTACCACGTGCCGGTGAACGCAGACGTTCCCACCATCGACGTCATCATGGTCGACGAGAAAGACCCGTTCGTGGACGAGATCGGCGCGAAGGGCATCGGCGAGATCGGCATCACAGGCATCGGCGCCGCCATCGCCAACGCCGTCTATCACGCTACCGGCAAGCGCGTCCGTGACCTGCCCATCACCCTCGACAAGCTGCTATGAGAAGCCCATGAGCGAGCTCGACGTCATCGTCCGCGAGGCGGCGGCGCTTCGGCGCGAGGGCTCGCCGTTCCTCCTCGCGACGGTGGTCGCCGTCCGAGGCTCGTCCTACCGGCGGCCGGGCGCGCGCATGATCGTCGCTCTTGATGTTCCGACACGGGGCGACGAACCGACGCGGGGTGGCGATCCGACACGAGGTGATCGCTGGGTGGCGGGCTGTGTGAGCGGCGGCTGCCTCGAGGGTGACGTCGTTCGGCGCGGCGCGCATCGCATTCGTCATGGCGCGCCGGTGGTCGTCACGTACGACTCCACTTCGGACGACGAGATCGGTTGGGGATTCGGCCTCGGATGCAACGGCGTCGTCGAGGTCATGCTGGAGCAGATCGATCAGGCGACGGCCGTCGACCCGCTCCTCTTCGCGAACGAGTGCATCGCCGCCGAGACGCGGGGCGTCCTCGTCACGGTCTTCCGCACCACCGACGACGCGGTTCGGGTCGGCGCGCGCCTCGCGCTTCGACCCGCTGCACCGACGCAGACGTCGCTGCCCGACGGACCGGTCCGAGCCGCGCTCGAAGCCGCAGCGCGAGCCGCGGTCACGACGTCGACCGTCGAGGTCCGTGGCGTGACTGCGCTCGTCGAGGTCCTCGAGCCGCCGCCGCGTCTCTTCGTCTGCGGCACCGGACACGACGCGCTGCCTGTGGTGGCCCTCGCGCGCTCCATGGGATGGCGAGTGACCGTCGCCGCGGCCCATCCCAGCGTGGCCACCAGGGATCGCTTCGTTGGCGCCGACGAGCTCCTGCCCGGGCCGGGGAGCGTGCTCCGCGATGCCGCCGCGCGCCATGCTCGCTCGTTCGCGGTCGTGATGTCTCACGACTACGATCGCGATCGCGACTGCGTCGCCGCGCTCCTCGAATCGCGTGTAGAATACATAGGTGTGCTCGGACCGAAGCGTCGCACCGAGCGGATGCTCGCCGAGCTCGCGCAATCCGGCACGTCCGTCACCGACGCGATGCTGAGTCGCCTCCACGCGCCGGTGGGCCTCGACCTCGGCGCAGAGACCCCGCAGGAGATCGCGCTCGCCGTCATCTCCGAGGTGCAGGCCACGCTGACCGACGCGCCGGCGCGAAGGCTTCGCGAGCGGTCCGGTCCGATCCACGTCCCGGCCGCCGTGCAGCGGCGCGGAGACGTCGTGTGCGTGGTGCTCGGCGCCGGCGCCTCGACGCGACTCGGGCGCCCGAAGCAGCTCGAGGCGTTCGCGGGCAAGCCGCTCGTGAGGCACGTCGTCGACGAGGTCGCCTCCTCGTCCTGCGCGGCCGTCGCCGTCGTGGTCGGCGCGAACGCCGAGCGCATCACTCCCGTGCTCGACGGTGCGAGGGCGACGGTCCTCGACAACGCCGCCTGGAGCGAGGGCATCGCCTCGTCGATCCGCGAAGCCGCGTCGTGGGCGGAGCGCAGCGGCGCCGCCGCGCTGGTCATCGTCCTCGCCGATCAACCGCTGCTCGATCGCGTCCACGTCGATCGGCTGGTCGACGCCTGGCGCACCGGCGCCGCCGCCGCGGGCTCGGTCTACGGCGGCGCTCTCGGCGTGCCTGCGGTCTTCGACGCTTCGCTCTTCGGCGAGCTCCGCGCCCTCGAAGGCGATCGCGGCGCCGCGAAGATCTTGCGCGGTCACGAGGGCGTGCTGAGCGTCGATTGGCCGGAGGGCGCGGTCGACGTCGACACCGCTGCCGACGCCGATGCGCTGGCGACGCTGGCACGACGCGACCCTGCGCTCTGTTCGTGCTAGATAACGGCGCTTCATGGAGCCCCAGGCGTCGCCGCCGCCGCAGCCGCTGGCCGAGCTGGTCGCGTCTCGCCGCGTGCTCATCACCGTCGGAGCGGGCGGCGTCGGCAAGACGACGACCGCCGCCGCCATCGGCGTAGCCGCCGCCCGGCGGGGCAAGCGCGTGCTCTGCCTCACCATCGACCCTGCGAAGCGCCTCGCCGAGAGCCTAGGCATCACCGAGATGCGCACCGAGGCCACCACCGTCGATCCCGCGCGCTTCGAGGCCGCGGGGGTGAAGCTCACCGGCAGCCTCACCGCGATGATGCTCGACACGAAGCGCACGTTCGACGAGCTCGTCGTGAAGTACTCGTCGAGCAAGGAGAAGGCGGACCGCCTCCTCTCGAACAAGCTCTATCAGTACGTCTCCACCTCGCTCGCCGGGACGCAGGAATACATGGCGATGGAGAAGCTCGTCGCCGTCAAGGACGACCCTCGCTACGACCTCATCGTCCTCGACACGCCGCCCACCGCGAACGCGCTCGATTTCCTCGATGCTCCGCAGCGCCTCATGGAGGCGCTCGATTCGACCACCATGAAGTGGTTCGTGCAGGCGTTCGAGAGCGGCGGGAAGTTCTCGCTCAACCTGATCGCGAAGAGCGCGGCGGCCATTCTCCGCGGGATGGCGCGCATCACCGGCGGTGGTTTCCTCGAGGCGATGGCGGAGTTCATCGGCGAGCTCAACGATCTCTTCGGCGGGTTCAAGGAGCGCGCGGCACGCGTCGAGCAGGCGCTGCGCAGCGAAGAAGTGGCCTTCGTGCTGGTGACCAGCGCATCCCCGCCGAGCATCCAGGAGGTGCTGTATTTCGCGGAGCGCCTCACCCAGGCGGACATGCCGCGCGGTGCCTTCGTAGTGAACCGCTTCCACCTGCCGCCGCCTCATCCCGAGGGCGTGACCGAGGCCGACGCCGCGGCCGGCATCGCGGCGCATGGCCTCGCGCTCGAAGAGGATGCACCGGCGCGCTTCGTCCAGGCTCACGTCGATGCCGTGAAGCTCGCCGCGCTCGATGCGCGTCACGTGCGCGCGCTCGACGTCGCCGGCGGAACGACGCCCATCGTCCGCGTCGCCGAGCTCGAGACGGACGTGCACGATCTCCGACTGCTCGCGCAGCTCGGTGACGTGCTGATGTCCGGCGGCGTCTGACGCGCCCGCCGGGCACGCTCCGCGCCGTCAGCTACGACGCGGCTTGCCGAACTGACGACGCTGGGCGCGTGCGGCCGCCGTGCGCTCTTGCGCCTTCGGCACTCCGCGTGCGGAGCGCTTCTTCTTCGGACGCGGCGTCGGTCCCGCGACCTCGGCCGCCTGCTCTGCCTTGCCCGCCTTCGTCGCCTTGTCTGCGCGCTCGGCGTTGTCCGCCTTGATCTCGGCGTTGGCCGGAGCGGGTCGCTTCGGCTTCCGCGGCACCATCGTGTCGCCCGGCTGCGGGCGGCGTCCGGTCTTCGGTGCCGGTGCGGGGCCCGCCTCGATCTCCGCGGCCTCCTTCCGGCCCTTTCCACCACGACGACGCTCGCGGTAGACGATGCGGATCGGCACGCCGTCGAACTCGAAGTGCTTGCGCAGCTGGTTGGCGACGAAGCGCTGATACGAGAAGTGCACCGAGTCGGGCGAGCTGGCGAGGATGACGAACACCGGCGGCGCCGTCTCGGCCTGCGTGATGTAGTAGAGGCGCGGTGCGCGACCGCCCATCGTGGGCGGCGGCCGGGTCTGCAGCACGGCTTCGAAGAAGCGATTGAGCTCCCCGGTGCCGATGCGCTTGTGGAACATCTCGCTGACCTTGTCGATGGTCGCGAACAGGTCGGGGAGCCCGCGCCCCGTCTTCGCGCTCACTTGCACGACCGGCGCGAAGGGCGCGAACGAGATCTTCTCTCGCGCGTCCTCCTCGGCCTTCTCGGCCTCGCCCTTCGAGAGGAGGTCGCTCTTGTTGAGCGCGATGATCATGGCGCGCCCGCGATCGGCGGCAAGCCCGAGGATCTTCGCGTCTTGCTCGGCGACGCCTTCCTTCGCATCGGCCAGCAGCACGACGACGCTCGAGCGCTCCATCGCCTTCACGGCGGAGCCGACGCTGGCGAACTCGATCTGGTCGGAGGCCTTCGTGACCTTGCCCTTGCGACGAAGACCGGCGGTGTCGACGAAGATGTACCGCTTGTCGCCACGCTCCACGAGCGCGTCGATGGCGTCGCGGGTGGTGCCGGGGCGATCGTCGACGATCATCCGATCCTCACCGAGGATGCGGTTCATCAGGCTGGATTTGCCGGCGTTCGGCTTGCCCACGATGGCGATGCGCGGGAGGAACTCGTCGACCGCGTCGACGTCCTTGTTCGCGGGCATCGCGGCGACGATGGCGCCCTCGAGCTCCGCCATGCCGCGGCCGTGGAGCCCGCTCACCGGGAAGACCTTGTCGACGCCGAGGCGATAGATGTCGTACGCGTCGGCGTCCTGGCGCGGCGAGTCGGCCTTGTTCGCCGCGAAGAGCACCGGCTTGTCGGTCTTGCGCAGGAGCCCGACCGCCACGCGATCGGCAGAGGTGAGCGGAACCATCGCGTCGCTGACGAACACGATGACGTCGGCCTCCTCGATGGCCGACTTCACGTGGCGCGTGATGCCCGACTTCATCGGGTCGTTGCTGTCGGGATCGAAGCCGCCGGTGTCGACGAGCGTGTAGTCGCGGCCGAACGCGGTGGTATCGGCGTAGTTGCGATCGCGCGTGACGCCGGGCTCGTCGTGGACGATGGCGAGACGACGGCGCGCAAGGCGATTGAAGAGAGTCGACTTGCCCACGTTGGGTCGACCGACGATCGCGACGAGCGGAAGCCCGTGTTGACCGGCCGGGAGGACCCGGGAGACGTGCTGCGGCTGATGCTTCGTCATGCGTATCTCAGGTAGCGTTGGCGCGCGTTCGCGTGCGCGCGTTCGTCTTCGCGGTGCGCGGCTTGCCGGCGCGCTTTCGCTTGGTAGGCGTTTCGTCGACGTAGCCCATGTCGACGAGGCGGGCGGCGTCGTCGAACCAGCCCGGCGTGGCGCGCACGAACGTCTCGAGGTGGACCTTGCGACCGAGGAGCTCCTCGGCGCGCAGGCGCGCGGCCTTGCCGACCGCGCTCAGCATCTTGCCGCCGTCGCCGATGATGATGCCCTTGTGCGAGTCCTTCGCGACGTGGACCGTCACCGAGATGCGCACGAGCTTCGCGTTCTCATCGAACGACTCGACGGTGACGGCGATGCCGTGCGGCACTTCCTGGCGCGTGCGCCGGAGGATCTGCTCGCGCACGAACTCGCCGACGAAGAAGCGCACCGGCTTGTCGCTGAGCTCCTCGGCGTCGTAGAGCGCATCGCCCGCGGGAAGGAGCTTGCCGACCTCGGTGAGGATCCCCTTCAGCCCATCGCCCTTCAGCGCGCTCACCGGCACGATGGCGGCGACGTCGCGCTCCTTGCCGTATGCCTCGAGGAGCGGCATGAGCACGTGCTTCGTCTTGATCTTGTCGATCTTGTTGAGGACGAGGACGATCGGGGTCTTGTCGGGGATGGCCTGGAGGATCGCGCGATCGTCCTCGCGCACCACGGGATTCACGCCGAGGCCTTCCGGCGTCTGCCGCGTCTCAGGCTCGGTCATGAAGACGGCGACGTCGCATTCGGCAGCCGCAGCGCGCGCCACCTCGTTCATGTGCTCGCCGAGCTTGTGACGCGCGCGATGGAAGCCGGGCGTGTCGAGGAACACGAACTGGACGCCGCCGGTGGTCAGGATCCCCGCGATCCGGTCGCGGGTGGTCTGCGCATGGTGGCTCGTGATGGCGATGCGCTCGCCGAGCAGCGCGTTGAGCAGCGTGCTCTTTCCGACGTTCGGACGGCCGATGAGCGCCACCGTCCCCGCGCGGGTCACGCCGACGGGCGTAGCAGGGGCAGGCTTGTGCTTGGAGGGCATCGGGCTGAGGGGTCCGCGCCGAACGCGCGGGTGGCGAGGGCTCTGATACCACACCGTCCCCTATCTCCTTGCGGAGATCCGCCGGCAAACGTAATA
>JAXDMI010000930.1:0-9189 GCA_034666145.1 Myxococcales bacterium
CCGGCCTTCTGGAAGAGCGGAAGCGCGATGCCGCCGTCCTGCGCGAGCATCGCCTTCATCAGGTGCTCGGGGACGAGCTCGGGATTGCCGGCACGGGCCGCGAGATCACTCGCCTCACGAAAAGCCTCCTGGCTCTTCGTCGTCATTCGGTCGGGTCGCATGCCTTGTGGTTAACCACCGGCATGCGCCCTGCAAGCGACCTCTGGTCGCGCGCGACGCTAAATGTCGAGGTTGCGCACGTTCAGAGCGTTCTGCTCGATGAACTCGCGACGCGGCTCGACCTGATCGCCCATGAGGATGGTGAAGATCTGATCGGTCTGCACCGCGTCGTCGAGGCGCACCTGGAGCATGACGCGCGCGTTGGGATCGAGCGTCGTCTCCCAGAGCTGCTCGGGGTTCATCTCGCCGAGACCCTTGTAGCGCTGGATGTGCCAGCCCTTGCGACCGCGCGCGTCGATGAACTCCCAGAGCGCATCGGAGTCCTCGAGCTCGGTCTCGCCGGTCGACGTGTCGGCCTCTTCGCCGTCCTCCGGAGCCGCCGCGGCTGCAGCGGCGCCCTTTCCGGGCTTCGCGGCCACCTTCGCGAAGTACGGCGCCGGACCGATCGAGCGGACGTCCTGCTCGATCGAATAGAGCTCCTCGTACTCGGCGGACTCGACGAGCGCCCAGTCCACGACCGTTTCGCGCGCCGCCGAGCCGGGTCGCGGCTTGATGTGGATCGACGCGGCGCCGTGCTCCGTCTCCCAACCGATGTCGATGGTGAGCGGGAAGATGTCCGGGTACTTCTTCTCGAGACGAGCGCGGATGAGCGGCACTGCGGCTTCGACGCGCTTGCGCTCACGCAGCTCGTTCTTGCCGATGCCGCTCGCGCGCACCACCGCTGCGACGAGACGCGCATCGGCGCGACGCTCGATCTTGGAGAGCGCGCGACGGAACATGCGAAGGCGCTCGGAGAGGCGCACCAACGGCTCGCCGGAGAGGGTAGGGCCCTTCGACGCGCGCACCGCGAGACCGTCGACGCCTTGCTCGAGGAAGAACCGGTCGAGCGCCGGCTGGTCCTTCATGTAGAGGCCCTTCTTGCCCTTCGCCACGCGATAGAGCGGCGGCTGCGCGATGTAGAGGTATCCCTTCTCGAGGATCTCCGGCATCTGCCGATAGAAGAACGTGAGCAGCAGCGTGCGGATGTGACTGCCGTCGACGTCAGCGTCGGTCATCAGCACGATCTGGTGATAGCGAAGCTTCGTGATGTCGAAGCTGCCGCCCTGCTCCTGGCTGCCGATCCCGCAGCCGAGCGCGGTGATGAGCGTGCCGATCTCGGCGGACGACAGCATCTTGTCGAGACGCGCGCGCTCGACGTTGAGGATCTTTCCCTTGAGCGGGAGGATCGCCTGCGTCTTGCGGTCGCGCCCCTGCTTCGCGGAGCCACCGGCGGAGTCTCCCTCGACGATGTAGAGCTCGCTCGACTCGGGGTCCTTCGACTGGCAGTCGGCGAGCTTCCCGGAGAGGCTCGTGTAGTCCATCGCGCCCTTGCGGACGATCTCGCGGGCCTTGCGCGCGGCCTCGCGGGCCTTCGCGGCCATGATGGTCTTCTCGACGATCTTGCGCGCCGTGGCGGGGTTCTCCTCGAAGAACGCGCCGAGCTTGTCGTTGAGGACGGCCTCGACGGCGGTCTTTGCCTCGCTCGAGACCAGCTTGTCCTTGGTCTGCGACGAGAACGACGGGTCCTGCAGCTTCACGCTGATGACGGCGGTGAGGCCTTCGCGGATGTCCTCGCCGGAGAGGCCGTTCTTGACCTCCTTGAAGAGGTTCGCGCTCGTTCCGTAGGCGTTGAAGACGCGCGTGAGCGCCGTCTTGAAGCCGGTGAGATGCGTGCCGCCGTCCTTGTTGTGGATGTTGTTCGTGTACGGGAAGATCTGCTCCGCGTACGTCGAGTTCCACTGCAGCGCGACCTCGACCTGCACCGGCGTGCCGTTCTCGGCAGGCACATCGGCGAGGATGTGCACGACCTTCTCGTGGACGGGCTCCTTCGTCTTGTTCAGGTGCTCCACGAACTCGCGGATGCCGCCCTTGTACTCGAACGTCTCCTTGCGACCCTCGCCGCGCTCGTCGGTGAGTGTGATGACGAAGCCGGCGTTGAGGAACGAGAGCTCGCGGAGTCGGCTCGCGAGGATGTCGTAGCTGAACTCGGTGCTCGGGAAGATCTCCGAGTCGGGCTTGAACGTCGTCTTCGTGCCGGTCTTGTCGGTGTCGCCGATGACGTTGAGCGGCGTCACGGGAATGCCGCGTCGATACTCCTGCAGGTAGACGTGGCCCTCACGCTTGATCTCGACCTTGAGCCACTCGCTGACCGCGTTGACGGCGCTGACGCCGACGCCGTGGAGACCGGCGGAGACCTTGTAGCTCGAGTGATCGAACTTTCCGCCGGCGTGGAGGACGGTATGAACGACCTCGGCGGCGCTGATCTCGCGACCGAGCTTCGCCGACTGCTCGACGTGCTTGCCGGTGGGGATGCCGCGGCCGACGTCCTCGACGGTGACCGAGCCGTCGAAGTGAACGATGACGTCCATCTTCTGGCAGTGACCGCCGAGGTGCTCGTCGACCGAGTTGTCGACGACCTCCCATACGAGATGGTGCAGGCCTTCGCCGCTGTTCACGTCGCCGATGTACATGCCGGGACGCTTGCGGACGGCCTCCAGACCTTCGAGGACGGTGATGCTCTCGCTGCCGTAGGCGGCGGGCGGAGTGCTCTGCGGCGGGACCTGTACTTCGTTCGTCATGCGGTTTGATTGCCGAGTCTGAGGGGCGGAATGCGAAGACGATTCCGCGATTGATTCCTGCGTATGATTGGCAGGAAGAGTCGGGGGGCTCGAAACAGAGGGTGAAACGCCCGCGCCGGAGGGAACGACAGTATACGTCCGAGCCCTCTTTTCTTCAAGGCCGAACGGCTCGACTTTCAACGTACTTTCCGCAACTTAGACCCGTTACGAAAGGCCGATTCCGGGGGCCCACGCCACGGCTCTCGGGGACCTCTGCGCCAGGGCTCCACAGCCCCGCTCGTCAACCCTACTAACTGGCCGAGAAAGTGGGCTCTACGACCCCGTTCTTGACGACGAAATCGCGTCGAGCGCTGCCGTCCTCTCCGGTGTCGATCAGCTCGGGTCGGGTCGTGGTCAGGAACACCTGACCTCGCTGCTCGCGGAGGAACGAGAACAGCGCTGCCGTGCGCGCGCGATCGAGCTCGCTCGACACGTCGTCGAGGAGCAGGATGGGGCGCACGCCACGCGCCTGTCCGACCCCCTCGATCTCCGCGGACTTGAGCGCCAGCGTGACGGCGCGATGCTGCCCCTGCGAGGCGACGCCGCGCACGGGGTGTCCGTCGATGACCAGCGCGAGATCGTCGCGATGCGGCCCGACGCCGGCGCTTCCTCTACGCATGTCCGACGCGCGCCGGCTGGCGAGCGCGGCGAGGAACTCGTGCTCGTCGTTCGGAGCCGACGGCGCATACGCTGCAGCGAGCACCAGCTCAGGCGCGGCGATGCGCGAGAACGCCTCCATCGCCTTCGCCGCGACGAGCTCGGCGGCGCGAGCGCGATGTCCCATCACGGTGAGCCCGTGGCGAACCACCAGAGTTTCCCACTCCAGGAGATCGGTGGCCGAGGGACCACGCGTCTCGAGCGCGCGCTGTCGCTCCTTCAGCGCGCGCGTGTACGCATCGAGATCGGCGATCGACTGCGGAGCGATGTAGAGCGCCGTTCGATCGAGCAAGCGTCGCCGCTCACCGCTCGAGCCCATCGACAGCGACATCTCCCCGGGATGAAACACCACGATCGGCGTTCGCACCGCGTAGGCGGCGAGCGACGGCGGTCGCTTGTCGTCGATGCGTACGAGCCTTGCTCCCGGCTTCAGCCCCACCGACTGCACGCGAGGCTCACCGTCGTCCGAGAGCGTCGCACGCACGCTGGCGAGATCGTCATCGAAGCGCACGAGCTCGCCGAGCTTCGCGGTGCGGAAGCTCTTGGACGTCGCGACGACGTAGAGCGCCTCGAGCAGGTTCGTCTTGCCCTGACCGTTGTCGCCGGAGACGACGTTGAAGCGCTCACCAGGCTCGAGATCGACGGCCGCCAGGTTGCGGAACGATCGGACCTGCAGGCTGGCTACATGAAGCGGTCGCAAACGCCCACCGCGAACAAGCCGCTCAGATCCGCATCGGCATCACGACCGCGAGGAACTGGCGATCGGGCTTCGTCGTGCCACCGGCGGGGCGCAGCACGGCAGGATCGAGCTCGCCGGACAGGCTCACTTCGATCTCGTCGTCCGTGATCGAAGCGAGCACGTCGAGGAAGTACTTCGCGTTGAAGCCGATGCTCATGTTCGGCCCCGAGTACTCGACCGGGATCTCGTCGAAGCCGTCACCGCTCTCGGGCGACTCGCTGGTGATGCGCATCGAGCCCTTCGTGAGCGTCAGCTTGACCCCTCCCGTGCGTTCGCTGGCGGCGACGCTCACGGCCTTGAGGGCATCGGCAAAGGCCACACGCGGCGCCCTGACGGTCTTGTCGGCCCCTTGCGGGATGACCTGCGAGTACGGCGGGAACTGCGCGTCGACGAGCTTCACGCTGAACGTCATGCCCGCGCCCTGGAAGAACGCGCTCGAGCCGCTCTGCGTGATCAGGAGCTCCGGCTTCTTCTTTTCGCCTTCCGCGTTCGTGACGGGACCTTCGGCGAGCATCTCGTCGCACAGGCGGCGCAGCTCGTGGATGGCCTTGAGCGGGATCAGCATCGTCGCCGACGCCTGACGTCCCGTGACCTTCACATCGACCTTCGACAGGCGGTGACCGTCCGTCGTGACCATGCGAACGGTGTCGCCTTCCCACTCGAACAGCGCGGAATTCAGGTGCGCGCGCGTCTCGTCGGTCGAGATCGAGAAATGCGTTTTCTGGATCAGCTCGGACAGCACGTCGACGTCGAGAGCCAGCGTGGGCGAGCCTTCTGCGGGCTGCGGGAGCGGCGGAAAGTCATCGCCCGGCATGCCGCGGAGCGTGTACCTGCGCGCGCTGCCGCTGGCCTTGAGCGTGGTCGTCGCATTGTCCTGCGTCGCGATGACGACCGGTCCGTCCGGCATCATTTTCACGCGCTCGAAGAGATCCTTCGCCGACACGGCGACGCTTCCGGGCTTGCTCACCTCGGCGGGAACGCGGCCCAGGAGCGACAAATACAGGTCCGTGGCTGCGAGCCGCATGGCGTTCTGGCCATCGACCGCGAGCAACACGTTCGCGAGCACCGGCATCGTGCTCTTGCGCTCCGCCACGCCTTGCATGCGCGCGACGATCTTCAGCAAATCCTTCTTCGCGACCGTCAGCTCCATGTCGTCTCTCCGAGCTCCGAACGGTGACGAAGTGCCCGCGTTCCACTCCGGGGTCAAGGGGCAGGGCGGCCTCCTGCGTCCAGACTTCCCGGCTCGGCTGGCTTTGGCTCGGGACGGCTCCGGATCCTCGCTCGGGCTCTCCGTTCGGATGGAGAGAGAGAGGTATTTAAATTAAATAGTCGTAGTACTAGGGCCTGTGGGTTCTCGGGATAACCCGAAAGCCCAAAGGATATCGGACGGTTGTTCCATGCTCGCGCTGTGGGCTCGAGGTGTCTCAACCTCCGGCGGGACAGTGGATGGGATTGTCCCACCTGGTCTCCCCAGCGTGCACACCCCCGCCTCCCCATGGGTTTGAGGCATCTTGCCCCCAATCTCGACCGGGATGGGGCCGGTCGCTACGCGCAGCCGCTAACCACGCGCCTTTTTGCGGGCGGATTTCTCGCGCGGCGTGTCGGCCGCGAACGTCCGGGCGAGCTCGTCGATCAGCTCCCGGCGCGCGCGCTCGTAGGTTTTCGGGCCGATGGTCCCGTCGCGGTGACTCATCTCGAGGCCCTCCAGTGCCGCGAGGAGACTCTGTCGCTCGCGTTTGGTGTTCCGAGCGGGCGCCTTGCGGACGCCGAACACGAGGCCGGTGACGAGGCCGCTGAGCGCCAGCATCGTCGCGATGACCTTTCCGGAGCCCTCGGTGGGCAGGCCCTTGATGGTCACGCGGATGCTCTTCACGGGCGGGTCGTCTCGCTTCAGCTGCTTCTCGGTGACGAGCGCGCGCTGACCCATGCCGTCGGTGGACGTCTTGGTCGGCTCGAAGCCGTCGACCTCCATGCCCATGCCCTTCGATGCGGGCGCGATGATGCGCGCCGCTGCGAGATGGGGCGGCATGCCGACGTCGAACTTCGCCTCCGCCTCGCCGCTGTACGGCAGCTGCCACTTGAACTCGATGACGTGCTGGCCCGGCGAGAACGTGCCGCGGAGCTTGATGCCCTTCTTCGGAACGGCATCAGCGCCGACATCGGTCATGCCTTGCTGCGTCGCGAACGCCGTGAAGGTCTCGGGCAGCGCCACGATGAGATCGGGCGGCGGAACCCACGCATTTCGGCCGAAGTTGTAGATCTTCAGCGCCTGCTGGATCTGGATGCGGTCGTCCTTCACCTCGGCGTAGAGCATCGACTGCGAGACGACGAGCGTCTGCTCGAGATCGTTCGTGACCGGGTAAACGTGGAGGAGCGCGCGCATGCCGCTCTTCGGACCGAGCTGGAACGGCGTGACCGAGAACGTCGCTCCGTCCTTGAGGACCATCGGGCGGTAGGCGACGCCGCTGCCGATCTCGAGATCCTTGAAGCGCGCGGTTCCAACGTCGTCGGTGACGGTGCTCACGCGCTTGCGGCTCTCGCCCTTCGCGACCGAGTTGTAGACGATGCCAAGCGTCACCTCGGTCTTGCCGAGCGGCTTGCCGGTGGGATCGGCGATGTGGACCTCGACGGCGCCCTTCGGGATGGTGGGGTCCTCCATCGCGCCGTCCTCGGGGGCGTCGCCTTGTCCGCCTCCGCCTCCGCCCATGCCGCCGCCATGCGGATCGCCTTGGCCGGCCGCGCCGCCGCCGTGGGGGTTCTCGTCGCCGTCGCCATCGCCGTCGCCGCCCGCGACCATGGGGTGCCCAGCGGGCATCGGCGTCGACGGATCGACGGGGCCGGGCGCGTGACCTGCGCCGGCCGACGTCGCAGGAGCAGCGGCCGCGGCCGATGCTGCGGCCGCTGTTTTTGTGGCACGTCCTGCATCTCGTCCCGCAGCCGGCGCGCCTTGCGCGAGCGCGTGGTTCGTGACGAGCAGCGCGGACAACGCCACCCCACCGAGCGCTGCGAGGAGCTCACGCTTCATCGGATTGTGACTCCTTCGCGTCCTTCGATTCCTTCGCGTCCTTCGATTCCTTCGTGAGCGACGCGCCGCACTTCTTGCAGAAGCTCGCGTCGACCTCGTTCGACGTCTCGCACGCGGGACACGCCACGCGCGGCGATGCGGTCTCGGTCTTCTTGGCGACGACGGTCGTGGCGTCGTTCACCGACTTCGCCGGCTTCGTCGACGCGACCTTCGCGACGGCCGGCGCGCTCTCTCCGTCCTCGTCGTCCTGCTCTTCTTCGTCCTCGTCCTCGTCGATCGGCTGCGCTCCTCGATACATCTCCTCGGCGAGGCCCGCTCTCGCGAGATGGCTTCGCGCGGCGTCCTCCGCCTTCTTGCGGTGCGGCTCGAGCGATGCGTCGATGAGCGCGAGCACCTCTCGCAGCTCGCCGCGGTACGTGGTCGAGAGCTGCTCGTGGTCTTCCTCTTCGAGCTTCCCGAGGGCGCGCTCGTTGTCGAGATCCTTGAGCGCGCGGAGGAGCATCTTCTTCCGCGACGCGAGCGCGTCGACCGCGTGCGCCGAAGCATCGAGCGCCTCGAGCTCCGGCGAGAGCGCAGCGTCACCGCTGAGGATGCGCAGGCTCGCCCAGAACAGCCCGATGACGCCGAGGAGCACGCCCGCGGCGAGCACCAGGATCGCCATCGGCGCGCCGATCGTGACGCCCATCACCGTCGCGAGCGTCACCGTAACGATCGGCAACCCGATCGCGATACCGTGCGCGATGCGGCGCTCGTCGAGCTCCGCCTTCACGTCTCGATGCCCGGCGCGTTCTTCCGTGCGTACCGCTTCGTCAACCATCGAGGTCCTTCAGCTCCGCGTCGATGCGCTCGTCGTAGACATCGCGCTTGGCCTGGGCGGTAGCGCTCGGTGCGGGCGTCTTCTTCCCGTCCTCGCTCGGCAGCGCTGCGTTCGAGCGCCATCGTCGCAGCACCACGGCGAGGCCGACACCGGTGCCGACCAGCGCGACGATCGGAACCGCATAAATCGCCCGCATTGCCCCGGTATTCGGGGGGATCGCGAGTGACGCGGTGCCGTTCTCCTTCACGTAGTCGTCGATGATCGACTCGGGCGTATCGCCACGCGCGAGGCGCACCCGAAGCCGGTCGCGCGTCGCGTCGGCGGTCGAGCACGCGCACGAATCGAGGAGCTCGCGCGGGCACGTCCCGCACATGCAGCGAAGCTGTCCGAAGACCTGCTTCTCCTTCATGTCGTCGACGTGCACGCTGCCCGAGTGCTGCGAGGCGCCGGTCTGTGCGAAGGCTGGTACCGGCAACAGCGCGAGGATGATGCCGAGCGTGATGCTGGTCGCGATCGCTCCCGCTCCTCTCGCCACCTGCCACACGCGCGACTCTTGTGGCTCGAACTCCGGCCACATGCAGATGAAGCTGCCGAAGATCAGCACCAGGCATCCGAACCAGATCCATCCCACCAGGGGGTTCAAATGGATCTGGAGCGACGCCACCTTGGTCTCGGGATTGATGCTCCCCACGACGAGATAGAGGTCGTCGCGGATGGAGTGGAACATCGCGACCTCGGTGGTCGGCGAGTCGGGCATCTTCTTGTAGATGAACTTCGCGGGCGAGAGCTTGCCCACCTCTTTGCCGTCCTCGTAGACCTTCACGTCCGCGAAGACCATGCGCTTGGTGTTGTCGACCTCCATGCGCGGGCCCACGTATTTGATGGTCAATCGCTCGACCTGGTACGAGTCGCCCTGCTTGATGGTCGTCTCGCGATCGATCGTCCACGACTTGCCGGTGAAGCCGAGGAACATGAGCACGATGCCCATGTGCACGATGTATCCGCCGTAGCGACGACGACCGCTCGCGGGCAGGGAAGCCATCGAATAGATGAAGCCGGGGAGCAGCCCCATGTACCAGAGCACCTTCGGAGTCTTCTCGACGCCGGTCTTGAGGCGAGAGCGATAGAGCAGGAC
>JAXDMI010000931.1:0-5339 GCA_034666145.1 Myxococcales bacterium
ACTGCCACTGCGGCCAGCGACGAGAGAGCGAGCACGTGGAGCCGCACGGACGCGATCCTATGCGAATCGTCAGAGCCGAAGAACGACGAGCAGGACGGCGCCGACGAGCGTCGTCAGGAGCGCCACCGGAACGCCTATTTTCAGGTACTCCCCGAAGCGCATGCCGCCGACCGCCTCGGCTTTCTCCGCGACGATCACGTTCGCCACCGACCCGAGGAGCGTGAGGTTGCCGGCGAACGTCGAGGCCATCGCCAGCAGCTCCCACCCCAGCGTCGGATCGGGCAGCTTCGACATCTCGGTCCGCACGATGAGGATGAACGGCACGTTGGTGACCACGTTCGATCCCACGAGGAAGATGCATGCTGCACGTAGCCACTCGACGAGGCCCGGCTGCGTGCTGCCGACCAGCGGGAAGCGCGTGAACGCCCACTCCGCGGCGCCGCTGCGTGCGAGCGCATCGACCGCGACGAAGAGCGCACCGAAGAACACGAGCACCGACCAATCGATGCGCTCCCAGACCGTCGCGGGCTCCCGGCGATGGACCACCAGCAAGATGGCGAAGCCGCCCAGCGCCGTGAACGAGAGGCTCCCGCCCGCGGTGTAGACGACGACGGTGGCGAGGATCACCGCGATGGTCACCGCGGACCGCACGGTGAAGAGCTTCGGTGGATCGGGCTCGTCGGGGAGGTCGCCGGTGAGCTCACGGCGGAAGATCACGAGCAGCAGCGCGTGATTGATGGCGAGCCCAACGAGCGCCACCGGCAAGAGGTGGAGCAAGAAAGGTGCAAACTGCAGCTTTCCCAGGCTGCCGCACAGCATGTTCTGCGGATTGCCGACGAGCGTGGCCACGCTCCCCGTGTTGGCGCCGGTCGCCAGCGCCGCGAGGAGCGGTAGCCGTGGGAGCTTGTCCTTGCGGATCCACCCGACCACGAGCGGCGCGAGGAGCACGCAGACGGCGTCGTTGGTCACCACCGCGGCGAGCAGGCCGGAGCCCCACACGAGAGCGCCTACCAGCCGCCGCTTCGTCTTGGCGTGGGCGATGGCGATGCGTCCCGCGCGCTCGAAGAACCCGTCGAGCGACAGGAAAGCGCCCATGCCCATGACCGCGAACAGGAGGACGATGGTCGTGTGATCGACGGCCTTCGCAGCCTCGTCGGGCGTGATCGCGCCGACTGCCACCGCGAGGACCGCGCCGACGATCGCGCCGGCGGGCCGATCGAGACGGGCGAACCTGAGCTGTCTCGTCGCGACGAGAAGATAGGTGACCGCGAAGACGAGGAGGCCTCTGAGCATCTGCGCGGACGGTCGAGTATATCCTTGATGGCGATGCCGCCGGCGAGGACCATCGCGCTCGTCGCGTGCGCGGGCGTCCTCTTCTGGAGCGCGATGTCGCGTGCCGACACCGGCGTCGAGGCGCGCCGCTTCGATCTCGTCTACGACGCGCCCGCTGGGTGTCCCGATCGCAGCGCGTTCCTGGCGGCGGTCCGCGCGCGGACGCCACGGTCGCAGCTCGCCGAAGGCGACGAACGCAGCGGCGTCGTCATGTTCCGCGTCACGATCGAGGCGGCCGGCGAGGCAAGCACGGGCCAGCTCGAGGTGCGCGAGCCGGACGGCTCGGAGCAGAAACGTACGGTCTCGAGCCGGACGTGCGGAGAGGTCGCGAAGGCGCTCGCGCTGGTCGCCGCCCTCATCCTCGATCCCGACGCGCAGACCGGGGCGGAGCCGGCCGCGGTTCCACCGTCGCCGCCGTCGCCACCCGCGCCTCCCCTGCCGCCAGCGCCTCCCGCGACGGCGGCCCCGGTCTCGCGTCCTCCTCCCGACCTCCGCGACGGCGCGCCCGCGCCGCCGCATGGCGCGCGATGGCAGCTCTCCGCCGGCGCCGCCTTCGGTCTGACCGGCGGCATCGGTCCGAGCGTCGCGCCGCTCGCGGGTGTGCTCGTCGATCTCGCGCTCGATCGCCCGAGCGTGCTCGCGCCGTCGTTCCGTCTCACGCCCTCGGGCGCGGTCACGATCGATCATCGCGCCGTCGGCAGCGTCACATACACGTGGCTCGGGGCGACGGCGCGCGCGTGTCCGCTCTGGTTTCCGCTGCCCGCGACGTCGAACGCGGTTCGCATCGCGCCGTGCGTCGGGCTCGAGGTCGGCGTCCACGAAGGCGCGCCGCACGGCGTGCCCAATCCCACCGCTCACTCCGATTTGTGGATTGCGCCGGTCGCGCTCGGAAGCGTGGCGTGGGCCGCGACCTCGCGCTTCACGGTCGAGCTCGAGGGAGGCGTCCTCGTTCCGCTGCGCCGCACCCACTTCTTCCTGGCGCCCGGCGCGACCCTCTACGACGTGCCCGCTGCGGCCGGGACCGTCCTTCTTTCGGGGCGCGTACGATTTTTGTGATCGAACGGCGAGGCTGCCGGGATTAGCCACCCGTCATGGCCGCTTCACCTTCCCTCTTCGAAGACCTAAATGGCTTCGGAGTGGCAAGCCGCGCGCTGGACATGGACAATCGAGCGGGAGCGGCGGGCGCGCTCGCACGGCGTCAAGTCGAGCTCGTCAGCGCCCAGCTTCCTCTCGTGTGGCGCTTCTTGCGGCGGCTCGGGCACTCCCCCGACGACGCCGACGACCTTGCCCAGGAGACGTTCCTCGTGGCTGCGCGCAAGCTCGATCGAATCGAAGAGGGGCGCGAGAAACAGTACTTGTTCGGCATCGCCGTGCGCCTCGCGTCTCGCAGTCGGCGCTCGCAACAGCTCCGCAAGAACCGCACGGCGGAGGGCGTCGAGGCAGACGATCGGCCCTCCACCGATCTGCCCACCGACGAGCTCGTCGCGCAGAAGGAGGCACGCGCCATCCTCGACGACATCCTCGCCGAGATGACGCCCCTGCTGCGCACCGCCTTCGTTCTCTTCGAGCTCGAGGAGATGAGCGTGGTGGAGATCGCCGCGCTCACCGACACGCCGGTGGGCACCGTCGCGTCGCGGCTTCGACGCGCGCGTGAACAGTTCCAGGACGCCGCCAAGTCGAGGCAGCCATGAAAGACCCGAATCGCCTCTCCGCGGACGGCTCGTCGTACGAGAAGACCCTCCTTCGTTCGTCGCGCACGGAAGAACCGTCTCGCGCGCTCGAGCAACGCGTCCTCGCGGCCCTCGCCGTCCCCCCGCGCGCCGAGGCCGCGGAACCTTCGAACGGCTCTCCGGAGCCGGGTCTCGCGCGCTTCCTCACGCCGCGCGGGATCGTGATGGCCGTCGCCGCCATGGGCGTCGCCGCGGCCGTCGCAGGATCGATCGGCGCGCGCAGAGAGGCGGCTCCTCCTCCGTCGCCTCCTTCTGCCGCCCCTTTCGCCGCCCCCCTCGTTCCTGCAGCGGAGGTCCCCCCGCCTCCAGCCGCAGCGAACGAGGGGCGGGCGGAGCTCGTCGTGACGCCCGACTCGTTGCCGAACGTCGTCGCCGCGCCGCCGAGCGCGCGAGCGTCGGCCGCCGCGCGCGCGGCCGCGGTACCGGCTGCCGCCGCGCCGTCGATCGAGCGCGAGATCGAGCTGCTCGACGCGGTAAAGAGCAAGCTCGGCGCCGGCTCGCCGAACGATGCAGCGCGAGCGCTCGACGCCTACGACGCCGAGTTCCCGCAGGGCGTGCTCCGGCCGGAGGGCACCGTGCTTCGCGTTCGCACGCTGCTCCTGCAGGGCAACCGCGCTGCCGCCACGAAGCTCGCGGACGAGTTCCTCGCCGCACACCCCGGCAGCGTCCACGGCAAGCGCATGCGTGCGCTCCTCGCCGAGTAATCGCCAGCTTGGAGTGATCGTTTCGACCGGCTAGAGAGATGAGTAACCGCGGGCGGCGTGCGAGCAAGCTCCACGTTCCGCATCCTTCACCTCAACGAGAACGCGCAGCGACTGCCGCGCGGGAGTCCGACCGATGCTTCTTCGGAAGTGGCGAGCCATACCGGCGTGTCTGCTGGTCGCGGTGACCGCGTGCGTTGCCACGTGGGGCTGCGCGCAGACGGACGCTCGACTCGGTGACGAGGCCCCGGATGCGGCCCCGACGAGCTCGAGCTTCACGCCTCCGCCGAGCGCCGATGCCGCGATCGACGCGCCGTCGACCCAGCTCCTCCAGTGCATCGGCACGGTGTGCCCTGCGCCGTTCGCGACGTGTTCCTCCGAGAACGGACCCACCTACAAGTGCGGAACGGATCTCGCGCGCGACCCGAACAACTGCGGCGCTTGCGGGAACAAGTGCCTCGTCTACGCGCCGATCGCGCTGTCGTCCCGATGTGTGGACGGCGCTTGCGAGCTCGAGTGCATGAACAAGCCGAGCACGCCGACCGACTTCCGCAACTGCAACGGCGCGATCGACGACGGGTGCGAGATCGACGTGAGCGCCGACGAGCAGAACTGCGGCGCGTGCGGGAACGTCTGCCCGAGCGGCCAGAGCTGCATGAACGGCAAGTGCGGATGCAGCAGCGGCCAGATCGAGTGCCCCACTCCGGAGGGGCCGACCTGCGTCAACCCCAAGACCGACGACGCGAACTGCGGGGGCTGCGGAATCGAATGCGCGCCGCCCGCAGACGCGTGCGATCCGCTCCCCACGAACCTCTACTACGGCTGCAAGAGCGGCACGTGCGGGCACCAGAAGTGCGGAGGCTTCTCGGCCGACTGCAACAACGACGTCGGCACGGCGCAGTGCGCCTCCGACGGGTGCGAGGTCGACGACGTCCGCTTCGACCGGAACAACTGCGGAGGCTGCGGCGTCAAGTGCGCGGCCGCCGAGGAGTGCGTCGACGAGGGCAACGGCTACGAGTGCGCCGTGCCGTGCGCGCGCTTCGGAAAGACGCTTTGCCCCGCGAGCGGACAATGCGTCGATCTGCTGAGCGACGTGAGCGACTGCGGCGGCTGCGGCAATGTTTGTCCGGTGGCTGGTCCCAACCAGGTCGCGTCCTGCAACAAGGGGCTCTGCGCGTACGAGTGCACGCCGGGCTTCGCCGACTGCAACGGCACCTCGGCGGACGGCTGCGAGACCAACCTGCAGACGCACGCCGGGAACTGCGGAGCGTGCGGCAAGCGCTGCGACTCCGCCGCGGGTCAGCCGTGCATCGAGGGCAAGTGCCTCATGACGGCATGCGACGCAGGAGTGACGAACTGATGCGCTCGCGTACCGAAAAGGCCCTCGCGGCGATGACGGCGTCGATGCTCGCGGCGCTCGTGCCCTGGTTCGCGAGCTGCGCGACCGCCGACGCGACGAACCGCGCGCCTGCCGACGATGCCGCGCCGATGGTGCTGCCCGAGAGAGACGCCGCCGACGAGGCCGACGTGGCCGACGGCGAGCCCGACAGCGGGTGCGACGCCTCCGATTCGAAAT
>JAXDMI010000932.1:0-2568 GCA_034666145.1 Myxococcales bacterium
GCTGATCGAGGCTCACCTCCTGCGCCGGCAGCTCCGGCAGGCGATCGGGGACGCGGAACGTCATCGCCGGGCCCCACACGCCGAGCAGCTTCGCGAGCTCGGCGCGGGCTTGACTGATCGAGAGCTGGCTCTGCGCGAGGCCGAGCTGGAACTGCGTGAACCCGGCCTGTTGGTTGGCGAGATCGAAGTCGCTGACATTCCCGGCCTCGTGCTGCCGCGTCGCGAGCTCGACGGCCGCTTCACCGGCATCGACGATCTCGTGGCGCATGGCCACGGTCTGCTGGGCGGCCTGGAGCGCAATGAATGCATTTCGCGTGCGTCCAGCGAGCTCGGTGATCTCTGCGATGAGCCGGAACTTCACCTGCTCGCGTTGCGCCTTCGCGATCTTCTTCCGCGCGGGGATGAGGAGGAGGTCGAGGAAGTCCTGCGTCAGGCCGAAGATGAGCGGCGGGCTGCTGAGCGCATCGCGCTCGGTCGCCGTGTAGCTCGCGGTGAACACCGGGTTCTTGAGGAGGCCGGCCTGGACGACGTCGGCCTGCGCAATGCTGAGCTCCTCGTACGTGGCGATCAACGTCGGGTTGTTGAGGAGCGCGATCTGCACGGCGGCATCGACGGAGAGCTCCGCGCCGAGGAGCTTCGTGATCGCTTGTTTCACCTTGGCGTCGTCGTCGCCGCCTTGATCCCACATGACTCGATGGCCGGTCTGATGCTCGACCTTCTGCGCGACGTCGCGGAAACCGTCTTTCGGGGACGTCGATGCACAGGCGCCCAGCGCGAGCGCGAGCAGGAGCACACCGGCAATGAGGACGCCTCTCATCGACGCGGTGCCGATGAGGCGGGAGCAGTCGACGCGGACGGCATCGGCGATGGTGCAGGCGAGAGCCCGGCGCCGAACGGATTGGGACCGGGATCGAACGGGGCCTGCGGCGCACGCGGGCTGACAGGATCGCGGTTCGACGGCGGGGGAAGATCGCCGCCACACGCCATCGAGCCGAGCACGATGACTGCGCCGATTTGGAGAGAGACGTGTCTCATGGTGATCAAGGTCGCGAGCTGCTGACGCGCGAACGGCGTCATGCTTACACCGAATCTGCGTGCAGCGGCGTCCGCGGTCGGGCGGTCTGACGGCTAGGGTCACACGCGCCGACGTCGCAAATATACCCTACCCGGGTATACTTCCAAGTGATGCACACGGTGCGAGAGAAGAAGAAGCTGGTCAGTCGTGTGAGACGTATTCGCGGGCAGCTCGAGGCGGCGGAGCGCGCCATCTCCGAGGAGAAGGGCTGCTACGAGGTACTCCAGACGCTCGCGGCGGCGCGCGGCGCGATGAACGGGCTCGTCGCCGAAATCGTCGAGGACCACATCCGCTTCCACGTCCTCGATCCGGACACCAAGGTGAGCGCGAAGCAGGCCCGCTCGGCCGAAGAGCTCATCGACGTGGTGCGCGCGTACGTGAAATGACGTCGTCATCATCCGCGACCTGGGAAAAGCACGGCGAAGCCGTCACCACGGCGTTGTGCGCGCTCTTCGTCGCCGCTGGCTGGCTCGCCGGGCGAGCGGGCTTGGGCTCCATCGGAACCTCCTTGCTGTTCTCCGTCGGCTACGTCCTCGGCGGTTACCGGCAAGCGATCGAAGGGATGACGACCCTCATCGTGAAGAGAGAGCTCGACGTGGACTTGCTGATGGTGGTCGCGGCCATCGGCGCCGCGTGCATCGGTTACTGGTTCGACGGCGCGCTCCTCATCTTCATCTTCGCCTCCAGCGGCACACTCGAGGGGTACGCCGGCGCTCGGACCAAGCGCGACATCGAGGCGCTGATGGCGCTCCATCCAGAGGACGCGCTCGTCGTCCGCAAAGGCAGCGAGCTGCGCGTACCGGCCGACACGATCGCGGTCGGAGAGCTGGTGGTCGTGAAGCCCGGCGAGCGCATCGCCGCCGATGGCCGAATCGTGGAGGGGGCGTCCACCGTGAACCAGGCTTCGATCACCGGCGAGTCGATGCCCGCCGAGAAGCACGTCGGCGACGAGGTCTTCGCGGGGACGATCAACGGCCACGGCGCGCTCCGCCTCGTCGTCATCCGCCCAGCCGGCGACACCGTTCTTGCGCGCATGATCCAGCTCGTCGAGCAAGCACAGGAGCGACGCCCGCCGGCGCAGCTCTTCATCGAGCGCTTCGAGCGAAGCTACGCCAAGGTCGTCGTGCTCGGAGCGGTGCTCGTCGTTGCCCTGCCCAGCGTCACCCACTGGTGGACGTTCCGTGAGGCTCTCTATCGAGGGATGATCTTCCTCGTCGTCGCCTCGCCCTGCGCGCTGGCCGCTTCGATGATGCCGACGCTCTTGTCAGCGCTGTCGAACGGTGCGCGCAACGGCATCCTGTTCAAGGGAAGCACCTTCATCGAAACGGTGGGACGCGTGCGTGCGATCGCCTTCGACAAGACCGGAACGCTGACGAGCGGGCATCCGGTGGTGACGGACGTGCTCTCCATCTCGGCGGCGTCCGTGGAGGAGCTCCTGTCGGCCGCGGCTTCCGTCGAGAGCCTCTCCGAGCACCCGCTGGCGCAGGCGATCG